>JAFVWD010000293.1 GCA_017501865.1 Clostridia bacterium
CAATATTTCCGTTACCGTCAACCGGGACATCTGTCATAATCTGACTGAAAATATATTGCTGGAATTCTTCAGTATCCCCTACATACTCCGTAATATCTACAGTAGAACTCCTTGTCGCTTTATGTAAAGTTGGTGAAAGCCTCGGCTTATTCACTTCAATATACTCGCCTGCAAGTGCAAAATTAGCATTTGCAAACATAAAAACCAAAACAAGAACACTGCAAAGTACTCGTTTTAATGTTGTTTTCATATTTATCACCCCTGTACTTTTATACCTTATATTATAAATTAGATAATAAATCAAGTCAATTACGCATTTTACACAAAAGCACGCGGGTATTTTTTACCCACGTGCCAAAGTATGTTTTGTTAACCCTATGCTTCATTAAAATACCTGACAATATACTGTACAACCGCACCAAACATAGGGTGACTGTGAGAAGCCTCGCCATTCCAGTTTTCCCAAAGAGTTGTTGCTCCGTGCTTTTTCATATTGTAAAAGGTATTTTCTTTTTCTGATGTCAGAAGCTTGAATGCTAATTCCTTATAACCGTTTTCACAAAGCACACGAATTAAAATATCGGTACCAAAAATACCTGTATCAAATTCTCCGAGAGCTTCGTACTTATCAACAATAGCTTTAAGTGTTCTTTCATCACCTAAGCCAATATCATAGGCATATGCATCACTTGCTTCTTTAGAGGAACAGAATGTACCTGTCTCTTCGTCGTAATACACCTTTGTAAATGCTTTTATAATATGTTCAAGCCTTATCTTTAATTTAGCAGTTTCTTTGCCTAAAATTTCAGAAATTTCTATAACCTGCTTAAAGGCCTTTATTAAGAAATATGTATTTACAAATGGTTCAGGTATAAGATTTTTGTTGCCCGGTGAGCACCAATCACCAAGACACCATCCGCCTAATTCTTCTCTGACAACAAGACCGTTTTCACTTCTGTCTTCCATATAATCAAGGAAGTTAAGCATATTATTGTAATATTTTCTGAGAACACTTTCATCCTTGTAGAATTTATAGAATGAATACGGAACAAACACAATTGCACCGCCCCAGCCACCGGGGCCGCCTCCGCCACCACGGAATGGTGCTGTGTGCTGTACGTGACCTGTATAAATATCCTGACAATCGGCTACATCCTGCATCCATTTTCTGTACATTTCTTCAGCATCAAAGCAAGTCATTACTGCTTCACATGCCAACTGACCGTCACCTGTATAACCAAGTCTTTCACGGTGCGGACAGTCGGACGGAATACAACCGTGTGTATTACTCAGCTGTGTTCTTATGAATGCGTCAAAAATCCATTGCAAGGTTTCATTACTTGATTTAAAACTTACTGTTTGCTTCAAATCTGTATGTGTAACTCTGTATTCAACTACCTCTACATCACCTATAACCTCAAAATATCTTGCACCGTGCCAGGTAAAAATTGTATGGAATTCTGTTTTTTCCTTGTCTCTTATAAATCTGTCCTTCTGAACTCTTGATTCCCAGCCTGCAGAATCAAAGTTAAGCGTAAAGTCATCATTTATATTTTCAGCATAACGAATATCACAAACACCGCTGTGAGAAGTATCATCAAGGAACCTGATTACTGCATAGCCTGAAATATTTTCACCTATATCATAAACCTTTATGTCGCCGTGCTCATAAATACATTGTGGCTTAATTGTTCTTATAACCTTATCAGGAAGGCATTTCTGTTCCTGAAGAATTGTAAGAGGTCTTTCTGCAATCTGTGGAATTTTCCAGTGCTCTATACTGCTTTCTGTATCAGAAAAATCGAAATTACCGAGACGTGCATCGTGCTCTTCACCATAATATATATTTGTTTTCCTTACAAAAGAGCCTATATATCTCAGATCGGTGTCACTTTTGAGTATAGTTTTGTTATCCTGCACCATTTTAAAGCAAAGCATAAGGTTCCCGTAAGGTGTTACACCTTCGCTCACACTTTCGTACTGACAGAACCAACCGCCACCAATATGGAAAACAATACTGTTCTTACCTTCCCTGAGAAAATCCTTGACATCAATTTTTTCATAAAGAATTCTCTGTGTCATTTTATCGAAAATAGGGTACGATAAGCTCTTCACATCGGTTTTTACATAATTAGTCCACGCAGGAGCCAGAAGTCTGTCTGAAATTTTTCTGCCGTTTATATAAATTTCGCAGAATCCGAGACCGCTTGCGTAAAGCAAGGTTTCTTTAAGGTTTTCTTCATCAAGATAAAAATCTCTTCGTACAATTACAGCATCTCTGGCACCATCAAATGTAACCCATTCTGCATCATCAAAAATAAATTGATGTGAGCATCTCACAAAACGTCTGCCGTCTTTTTCGTATGATACGCCGTCTACCGCTAAACCCATTTTTTCAAAAAAATGAACAACAGAAACAGGAGCTTCACAGAAAATCTCGGTTGCATTTTGTTTTAATGCATAAGCCTTAAGGCTTTTCACTATCCATCTGCCTAACCTGTTTGCTCTGTACTGTCCTTTAACGAAAACATCGTAGATTTCATAAACACCTTTTTCTGTTTCAACGACACTACCGGAAGCAATAATTTCATCCTCAACAGAAAGACTGACATGCTGAGCATTTTCATCCTTGTCATTTTTACCTCTGAGTAAAAGAATCTGACCGTATGCCTTATCCTTTGTATCGTGCATAAATAAAGTAATAGCCATAATACTCTCCTTATTTATTACTCATCCTTATTAACAACTATAACGAAGTTGAATGTTAATTCTTTTGATAAATCAATTGTGTACTGAGGAAGAGTTTCAGGACCGCATGAGCCTGAGCCTGTTCCTCTTGTAAAGCCGTCAAGTGTTACAAATGTTGTATTTTCATTAACAACATCCTCACGGTGATTACCTTTAAGAAGTGTTTCCTGACTGTAGTTATGAATATTGAATGTGAATTCTCTGTCAGAATAAATAAGCACCTCTTCACCCTTGTCGCTTCTGAGCTTTACATATTTCGTGTCACAGTGATTTGAATTATCCTGAGGGCGGATATACGGCTCGTGACTGTCTGCAACCGAGCTGTTATAAAGACCTATGTAAGATTGTGCTTTATAGTCACAAAGGCACTCAAGCTCACCTCTTCCGAAGTATTCAAATTGATTGAATCTCTTATCTAATTCAACAGTAAGACCTATTCTCGGAACACTTTCAAGTACTTTTGCACCTTCTTCTGTCCTCTTAACTGCAACCTCAATATCTATTACGCCATTTCCGCCGATGATATAAATGAGCTGTGCATCAAAAATCGGATATTTCTCACCATAAACAGTTATGTATTCCGAAACTATTGCAATACCTGATTTTACTTCGGCACTTATATCATTAACCTCTATTTTCGGATTTGCGAGATTTTCTCTTTGCCACATTTCAAGAGTCTGTGCATCGTTATCTGTATATGCTCTTGCAAGATTAAGCATAAAGCCTTTATGAGAAACAGGAGCCTTATTTAAGATACTTACACCATCCTTTTTGTAGCTTAACATCTCACCTGTTTCCTCTGAGAACACAACACTGCCGTTTTCAAACTTAACTGTTATAAGCTCTTCATCAGATGTAATTGCAACCTTACCGCTTGTAAGAAGTGGCAGGTCAAAATCTGCTTTATTAAGCTCTATTTGCTCTTTTGCTACTTCATAATCATTTTCAAGATATGTTATGTTAAGATAAACATTTTTATCTTTATTTATTTTTGGCAAGTCCAATGTATATGTAGCATCCTTCAAGGCCTCAATTTCAGTCATAAATGAGCCGCAGCTTGCATTTACACCGTTTTCCTGCAGTTCCCAATAAATTTCAATACCTTCTGAAGATTTGAAACGATTGGTATTTGTAACAGTCAGCTTATTATTAGAGAATTTTTTTACTCTCAACGGACGGTAAACATTTTTCATTTCCATAGCACCTGTATGAGGTGTTCTGTCAGGATAGAAAAGACCATCTACGCAGAAGCAGCCATCGTGCAATTTTTCGCCGTGGTCACCACCGTAGGTATATTCATATTTAAAACCATCTTTACTCTTGTCATGCTTTACAGAATGGTCAGCCCATTCCCATATGCATCCGCCCATAAATATGTCATCTGACATAAATATCTGAAAATAATCCTCTAATGAGCCCGGACCCATCCCCATCGCGTGAGCATATTCACAAAGATAAAACGGAACCTCCTTGTACTGTTTTCCGCGTTTACCTTCTCTTACCTTAATTAAATCATCAGGATGCGTATACATTTCTGAGAAAACATCATAGTGATAGCGCTTTGTTCTGCACACACTCTCGTAATGAACAGGTATCGAGGTACCTGTTTCTTTGAGCATTTTATAGCACTTATCCTGACATTTATAGCCTTCCGCCTCATTGCCTAAAGACCACATTGTAACCGAAGCATGGTTCCTGTCGCGGTAATACATTCTTCTGACTCTGTCCATATAATGCTTCGCCCATTTAATATCATTGCTTATAGCATCTCCCTCACAGCCTAAATGGAAAAGACCGTGAGTTTCAATATCTGCCTCATCAACGACATAAAGACCATAATGATCACACAGCTCTAAAAAGTAAGGATCCGGAGGGTAGTGTGAGGTGCGAACACAGTTTACATTATAATCCTTCATAAGAAGAACATCTTTGAGCAAATCATCACCGTTAAGTGCATAGCCTTTTGTTTCGTGGGTATCATGATGATTTACACCCTTAAGCTTAACCTTTTTACCATTAAAATAAAATACTGCATTTTTAATTTCGATAGTCTTGAAGCCGTGATATGAACGCAATGTCATAACCTCTTTTTCACCATCAAGAAGAGTTAAGTAAAGCTCGTAAAGCTTCGGAATTTCAGCACTCCATTCCTCAACATCAAGATTTTTAAATACAAGCTCTGTTGTTTTTTTGGCATCAACAATTTCTGTTGCTATTACCTTTTCGCCATCTGTCAGGGCAACCTCTATCTTTTTATTTTTCAGGTCACCCTTTACCTCTGCTTTAACTGACAGGTTGTACTTTCCGCCCTTTTTAACGGATACTGCCTCATAATCATTGATATAAGCTTTATTATATGTATGAAGAAGAACATCACGGAAAATACCGTTTTCCCTGAACATATCCTGCGCTTCAAGATATGAACCGTTTGACCAACGGAAAACAACCGCAAGAATTTCGTTTTCGCCCTCTTTTAAATATTTTGTAATATCGAACTCATATGAATTGTGAGAGCCTTCACCATATCCTACAAATTCACCGTTTACATAAAGATCAAGTGAAGCCGCCACACCTAAAAAGGTTATTATAAAATTTTTGTTTATATCTTTTATTGTAATATTCTTTCTGTAAACACCACAGGAAAAATCCTCAGGAAGCTCAGGAGGCTTTACACCCTGCTTTTCAGGGAGTCCTAAATACACAGGGTCAAATGTATAAGGACAGTTTATGTAAGCGGGACTGTCATAACCAGTTCTTTGCCAGGTTGACGGAACCGAAATCTTATCAAACTTGATTTTATCGGTATCTAATTTCTCAGGAAGCTTTGATTTTTTCTTATAATATTTAAAATCCCATTCACCTGAAAGAACCGTTACCATATCACTCTTGTATCTTTCAAAATTATAAAGGTATTTTTCTGCATTCGACTTTTTGGAATGCGCAATAAAATATGCTCTTGGCTCAAGTCGGTTTACCCCTATAGTTTTAAAATCACAATGATTTGTTTTGTTGATTAAGTATTTCATAATATTTCCTCACTTGATATTATTTTTACAACATTTTAATTCTAACACAGACTTTATTCTTTTTCAATTTATTTAATGATTTTTTAAAATTTTATCGCATTTATTTTCTGTTTATGGTACAATATCCGTAAACTAATTTTTCAGGAGAAAAATATGAACGATTTCGCAGAAACAATTACCGGTGTAGTTGAAGATATAACTTTCCAGAATGCCGCAAACGGTTTTACAGTACTTGATTTTTCAAGCGATGATGAGCTGTTTACGGCTGTTGGTGTTATGCCCGGAATAAGCGTCGGCGAAACCGTTTCTTTAACGGGCACATTTACCACTCACCCTACCTTCGGAAGACAACTGAAGGTTTCTTCGTACACAAGAACAATGCCTGAAACAAGTGAACAGATAATAAAATATCTTTCCTCAGGTGTTATAAGAGGTATAGGACCCAAAAAAGCTCTTTTAATTGTAGAAACATTTGGTTCTGAAACCTTAAATGTTATTGAAAACACTCCTGAAAGACTCGCTGAGCTCAGGGGTATTTCCACAGAGCAGGCAAAAACTATAGGCGAGGAATTCAAAAAGCAATATGCTATGAGAACTGTTATGTTAGGGCTTGAAAAATACTCTCTTTCCCCTAACGAATGTGTCAGAATTTATAAAAAATTAGGAATACGTGCGGTTGAAATGGTAAAAGAAAACCCGTACTGCTTATGCTCCCTTGGTATAGGTATAACCTTTGAAAAGGCAGAGGTTATCGAGGGAAAATTAGAAGAAAAGCCTGTTCCGGAATACAGACTCAAGGA
>JAFVWD010000294.1 GCA_017501865.1 Clostridia bacterium
AGCTGACATTGGTATTGAAGAAGTTAAGGTTGTTTACCTTACTGTGTTTAATGATGAATTATTACACGAAACCTTATGGGGCTACGAGGATGAAGTTCGCAAGGTTTTTGAAGAAGCTGAAAAAATCGGCGATGAGCTCGGAATTGTTTTAAAATTCCCACACATAACAGGTGAAGATGTAGCAGGTGACAAATTACATAAGGATTGCTTTGTTGCTTGGCGTGACTTCTTTTTGGGTTCAGACGGATATGTTCGTCCGTGTATGTCAACTCCGGTGAAATTCTGCAAATATGAAATCGGTACTGATTTTATGGATATATGGAATTCACCTGAATATCAGGAATACAGAAAAAATGTTAATACTGAAAATATGGACAGTCCTTGTAAAAGGTGTTACCAGTCGTCACATTGTAACTGGAATAAAAAATCATCTTTTATACAAATAGGTGAGAATTTCTCGCCTGATTGGGAGAAATAATCAGATGACAGGTAATTTTTTTAAGGGTAAAAAGGTTTTAGTCACAGGACACACCGGCTTTAAAGGTACATGGCTTTCGCTTATGCTGGAAAACCTTGGGGCAATAGTTTACGGCTATGCTTTAGAGGGTAGCGAAGCAACACCTTTTTTTGCAGAAGCAAGTCCCAAAATCGAAAAGGGATGTATGGGGCTTATTCAGGACAGAAAAAAAGTCTATGACTTTGTTACTGCAGCAAAACCTGAAATTGTAATACATTTAGCATCTCATTCAACACTTAATAAAGGTGCTGAAATAACAGATTATATTTTTGACAGTAATGTTACAGGTGTTGTTAATTTGCTTGAGGCAGTAAGAAGCACTCCGTCAGTAAAAGCAGTTTTAATTGTGACAAGTGATAAGAGCTATAAAAATATTGAAAGTGATGAGGGTTACACAGAAGATATGGAGCTTGGTGCACAAGACCCTTATTCAACAAGTAAGGCTTGTCAGGAGCTTATTACCGAGTGCTACAGAAGGTCTTTTTTCTCAAAGGATAAGTTAAATATCCCTATAGCAACTGCACGAGCAAGTAATGTTATAGGCGGTGGCGATTATAACTTGACAAGGCTTTTTCCTTATTTGCTTGACTGCTTTTCTAACGGGAAAACTGCTGAAATACGAAGCTATGATTCAATAAGACCCTGGCAGAATGTTCTTGATGTTTTAAACGGATATTTAATATTAGTAGAAAAGCTGTATAATTCCTGTGATGCTTCAGAAGAATTTTCTTCAGCCTTTAATTTCGGTCCTGAAAAGGATGGTTTTGTTAAAGTAGGTGAAGCTACAGAGCTTCTGGCAAAGGAATTTGAAAATTCAGAATTTATAGTTTCAGGCGAAATGAAAAGCGTTATAGAAACAAAAATTCTCAAGCTTGACAGCAGTAAAGCGAAAAAGGTTTTAGGCTGGTCACCCAAATATTCTTTTGAAGAAACAATAAAAATGGCAGCAGCTTTTCAAAAAAGGCGTAACAGCGGTGAGCCTGTAAAAAAAATTGCTTTAGATTTTATAAACGGATACTACAATTGAATTCGGAGGTAACTATGAAATTTTGTGAGAGAGCAGTTAATACATTATATGTTGGATTTAATGGTGATTGTTATCTTTGCAGCTGGATGAATAAAAGTGTTGGCAATTTGGGCGAGCAAAGTTTTGATGAGATTTTTTATGGCGAAAAAGCTACAAGAATAAGAGAAGCTATGGCTAAGGGAGATTTCGGGTCCTGCAATCATAGATCTTGCAAATTTCTTGAGAATAATTCATTAGCTGACTTTACAGCAGATGAAGTTTCTGAAAAAATGCAAAATGCCAATATTGAGTTTATTGATATAGCACATGATCAGATTTGTAATCTTAGTTGTCCTTCTTGCAGAAATGAAGTTTTTGTGCCGGATGAAAGCTATAAAAAACTTATGGTAGATTTGAATGATAAATTGCAGGAGGTTGTAAATAGAGATACAATTAATAAGATACAATTGAGTGGAAGTGGTGACATTTTCGCAAGTAAATATGCTATGGATTTTGCTAAAAAAATGAAGCCCTTAAATACTGAGTGTCAAATAATTATTCAGACAAATGGTGTTCTTTTTAATGAAAAAACTTGGTCTGAAATTGAACACTTGGCTAATTATAATCTTATTGTTTCAATTACACCCAATAGTTATAACAGGCTTAATTATACATATATAAATGGTGGGCACAATACATTAGACAGATTGCTTGAAAATCTGAAATTTATAAAAGCTCTCAGAGAGGCTAATAAAATAAATAAATTACTCTTAGCTATGGTAGTTCAGGAAAGGAATTTTATGGATATTCCTGATTTTATAGATAGAAGTATAAATGAATTTGGAGCAGATGAGGTTATTTTAAGACCGATTTATAAATGGTTTTTAATTACAGAAGAAAATTTCTGGTTTAAGGATATTTTAAATCCTCTCCATCCTTATCACAAACAATATATGTCAATTCTCAACAGTCCTGAGGTTTGTGAAAATCCTAAGGTGTACCTTTGGGGTGCAAAAAATCTGCATAAAAAGGTAAAGCATCCTGCATATAAATATCAGGATTACTTAAATGAAGTGTCAAAGCTTTTTATTAACCGGGAATGGTTCGAAAAGCTTAAAGCGTTAATGAAAGAAAAAGGCGCCGAAGATATAATTATTTATGGTGAAAATGAGCTTTCGAATATCCTTTATAATAGCTTAAATAAAAATTCAATTCCTGTAAGATTTATTTTAGGCAGAGATTTAGGCTGTTGCGATTGCTGTGATGGTATTGAAAAATGTAAAATTGCTGATTATGTATCAGAAGAAAACGATTTTGTTATCATCAGTAATTTTGATGTTCGTGACAAAATAGAAAGAGATTTGTATTTTAACAAGTTCAACGGCTATTTGTGCGATATAAGAGAATTGAACGAGAGGTTTAAGGCTTGATTTATGAGTTCTGAAAACAGTGTAGCTGTAAGTGTTATTTGTATTGCTTACAATCACGAAAAATACATAGAACAGTGCTTGAAAAGTGTAGTAAGTCAGAAAACCAATTTTAAGTTTGAGGTAATTGTTCACGACGATGCTTCAACTGATAATACTGCACAGATTATAAAGAAATATGAACTGCAGTACCCTGAAATTATAAAACCTGTTTATCAGAAGAAAAATATATATTCAGACCCGGATGTTGATTTCAGCAGGACTCTTATGAGTTATGCAACAGGGAAATATATTACTTTTTGTGAGGCGGATGATTATTGGTGTAATGATTATAAGCTCCAGAAGCAGTTTGATATAATGGAAAGCAATAAAAATCTTTCCGTATGCTTTCACAAAACCGCTACATTGGATGAGGAAACAGGTGTTCTGGATAACGAGTGGATTTTCTGGAAGGGCAGACGCTTTAAGGGCGCAGGTCTATATTCACAAAAAGAGCTTTTGTATCTGAATATAGCTCCTGTTTCTGCGATGTTTTACCGAAAAGAAAATTTTATGTTTGTTCATAACACAGGCTTGAAATATGGTGATATGGTTCATCTTCTGGATCTGGCTTTAAAAGGTGAGGGTTACTGCATAGATGAGGTTATGTCTGTTTACAGAAAAAATGTACCATCTTCATTGATGACAGTAAGAAATGCTAGTGTTAAGAATTATAACGCCGGTATAAATCATGGTATAAAAATCCCTGAGGATATTTCAGTTGTAGGATATGAATATGTAGACCAGCGTATATACCACCAGCCTCTTCTGACCACATTCAACAAAAACAGACATGGTATAGGAGCAGAGGCTGTAAGAATTTTATACGAAAAGATATACAATAAAAAAGTTGAGGATACGCTTAATTTTAAAAGTGAAGTGATCTACGGAAACAGCTGTGCCTGCGGTCCGTCTCATATTCATCTCAATAACGAAATGAAAAGTGCCGCTCTGACAAGACATTATATTGATATGAGTATCCACAGTCAGTTCGAACACCGCCTTACAGAATGCTGTTCCTTTTTTGAACTTGTAACTGTAGCGCAGAAGTTTACGTATCTCATAAGAAACGCACTTGGAGTATATCTTTGTGTTTATGAAAACTGGTATCACAATAACTTTGAAAAAACAAAAGAAAAAAATTCTGACTGCATGATATGTTACAATATTAGA
>JAFVWD010000295.1 GCA_017501865.1 Clostridia bacterium
ATACTCACCTAAAAGTGTAAACGCTTCTTTACCTATAACATTCACGCCGATTTTTTTACAATGTGTTTCGATATAATCGTCAAGTTCTTCAAGAACGTAAACTGTTTCACATTCGTTACAGAAATCTTTAATAAGTTTTTCAGGAAGTGGATAAACACAACCTAATTTTAAATAAGATGCATTATCGCCTAACGCTTCTTTTGCGTAAGTATATGTAATACCTGATGTAATAACACCTATTTTTTTACTGTTCCACTCAACAGAGTTAAGACCTGACTCAACAGCTTCTTTCTCGCAGAATTCTGTTTGTTCCTTTATGCGTTTTTCAACTATAATATGCTTACCCTTTGCATTTGCAGGTACCATTACATATTTCTGCGGATTTTTTTCGTAAGCTTTAAGACCTGCATCTGCTCTTTCACCAACCTCTGCAAGACTTCTTGAATGAGATACTCTTGTTGTAAGTCTGAGAAGAACAGGCGTATCAAATCTTTCTGAAAGCTCAAATGCCATTTTTGAATATCTGAGACATTCCTCTGAATCCGATGGCTCAAGCATCATAATTTTTGAAGCCTTGGCATAATGACGGCTATCTTGTTCATTCTGAGAAGAATGCATACCGGGATCATCGGCTACAATTATAACAAGACCTGCATTTACACCTGTATAAGAGGATGTAAAAAGAGGGTCCGCCGCAACATTAAGCCCTACGTGCTTCATAGCACAAAACGACCTTGCTCCTGCAACTGCCGCGCCAAAAGCAACTTCGCAGGCAACCTTTTCATTTGGTGCCCATTCGCTTTTAATTTCATCATAAGCAGAAATAAATTCTGTAATTTCGGTACTTGGTGTACCCGGATAGCTTGAAGCAACTCTGCAGCCGGCTTCATAAAGTCCGCGCGCAACAGCTTCATTGCCTAAAAGTAATTTTTTCATAATATTTTTTCCTCTTTATTTATTTTCAATTTCATTTTGTTTAGCTACAACACTTTCGCCGCAATACATTTCTCGAAGCTTCGGCTTTTCAATTTTACCTGTAGGGTTACGCGGAACAACTGCAAAAATTATTTTTCGCGGTCTCTTGTAACGCGGTAAATCGTAACAAAAATCGTTTACATCCTCTTCCGTAAGATGCTCATCCTCTTTCACCTCTATAATTGCCGTTGCAATTTCTCCGAGTCTTGAGTCCGGAAGACCTATAACTGCTACATCCTTTATTTTGTCGTGCTTTCTTAAAAAGTCCTCTATCTGAACCGGATAAAGATTTTCACCGCCGGAAATAATGACATCCTTCTTGCGATCAACAAGGAAAATAAAGCCATCCTCATCTTCTCTTGCCATATCCCCTGTAAAAAGCCAACCGTCGCGAAGCACTGCTTCGGTTGCTTTTTCATCCTTGTAATAACAAGTCATAACACCGGGACCCTTCACAGCCAGCTCTCCGACATCACCTTTTTCGACAGGTTCGCCGTTTTCATTTACTATTTTTACTTTCCAACCGAAACCAGCTTTACCTATTGCTCCGACTTTATGTACATTTTCAACACCAAGATGAACACATCCCGGACCTATAGATTCACTAAGACCATAATTCGTGTTGTATTGATGCCCCGGAAAGACTGAAAGCCAACGTTTAATAAGACTTGGAGGAACAGGCTGTGCACCTATATGCATAAGCCTCCATTGAGAAAGCTGAAGTCCGTTCAAATCTATTTCGTTTCTGTCAATTGCATCGAGAATATCCTGTGCCCACGGCACCAGAAGCCAAACAATCGAACAGCGTTCCTCACTTACTGTTTTTATTATCCACTGTGGCTTTGTTCCCTTTAATATAACCGCCTTGCTTCCGACAACAAGTGAACCGAACCAATGCATTTTTGCACCTGTGTGATAAAGCGGCGGAATACACAAAAACACATCATCTTTAGTTTGCGAATGGTGTGCCTGCTCCGTTTTTGCAGCATGAACAAGACTTCTGTGTGCGTGAAGAATTGCTTTAGGGAATCCCGTTGTTCCTGAAGAAAAATAAACTGCGGCATCGTCATCATCTGTTAAAGAAATATCCGGCGCCTTCGATGAGCAATATGTAACAAGCTCATCATAGCTTTCCGAAAAGGTAGGACAATCTTCTCCAACATAAAATGTATATTTAACATCAGGAATTCTGTCGCAGATTTCTTCCACTCGTCCTATAAACTCAGGACCAAAAACCAACACAGAGCTATCTGAAAGCTTCAGACAATATTTAATTTCATCTGCCGTATATCTGTAATTAAGCGGAACCGCAAGAGCACCTGTTTTAAGAATACCAAAATACACAGGTAACCACTCAAGGCTATTCATTAAAAGAATAGCCACTCTGTCACCTTTTTTTATTCCTCTTGAAAGGAGCAAATTAGCGAATCGGTTTGCCTTTTTATCAAATTCACCCCAGCTCATTTCTTTTCTCACAGAGCTTGCTGTTCCCGGTTCTATGAGAGAATATTCCCTCCAGGTCATTCTGCTCTTTTCCTGAACCTCGGGAGTAATTTCTACAAGTGCAGTTTCATCCCTGAACTTGGTAGCATTATTTGTAAGATATTCTGTAATCGGCAAATTTTTCATTCCTTTATAAATTTATAAAATACATAAAAATAATACTATTATTTCTTTAATGTGTCAACATACTTTTCTATATCAAAAGACTCCACAGGACTATTGTTTTTAAGATAAAGCGGATGATGCGGGTGTCCCTTGACTGATTTTTTACCTACTGTAAACCATTCCGCATTGAACTCGTTACCGATTTCAATCATTTCTTTCACGCACGGTATAAGGTAAGGTCGTTTTTCTATTATTGTTCCCCATGCCGCCCATACTGCAGGTGTATTACCATTTTTATAGCTTGACAACACATACCTGAATGCTTTCATATTTTCCTTATGTAAAAAAAGGTTGTTTTCTGAATCCATATCATCAGGATTTGTTGCACGCTGAGCATACACATTAAACATAATAAAGCTGTCATATCCGTTAAAACGTGCTGTACGCTCGACAGATTTCAAGGTATTGTCAAGATCGTCAGGTCTGGCAGTCGAGGGATTTATACCGATACAAATAAGAGGATTTTCACCTCGTGTGCCTAAAATATAACGGTAATCGACATATTCATTAGGAATATAAATCCACTTGTTAATATCATATTCATAAGAACCATTCTTTTCATTTTCAAGCGCTTCTTCAAAAGATAATATTCTGAGCTCCTGCGTTTCACAAGTCGGTATATGCATTTCTGTACTCCTTTGATAATTCTTTTTTTATTTTCCGCATACAATATATTATACTGAAAACGCAACCTTTTTCAACATATTAATTCATATATTTACATTTTTTGCCCCATGGTGTATATCCTTGACATTTTCAGACAATTTACTATAATTAAAATTACAAAAAATGTTTGAGAAGAGGTATTATTATGTATCATTCAATGTCCATTGCGGGGCTCGAAAGAAAGCTCCCTTTATGCAAATTAAATGACGACCTTAAAATAGCAGCTTTTGTTATTTTCGGCGATGCAGAGCTTACTGTTGCCTGTGCCAAAGAGCTTCTTGAAAAAGCTCCTGAATTTGATTACATAATCACAGCTGAAGCAAAGGGTATTCCGTTAGCACACGAAATGTCACGCCAGAGTGGTAAAAAATATTTCGTTGCAAGAAAAAAACCTAAGCTTTATATGACAGGTGTTTTTGAAGCAACAGTTAATTCAATTACTACTGAAGGTGAGCAAAAGCTCTACCTTGATACAGCAGAAGCTGAAGAAATCAAGGGCAAAAGAGTTATTATTGCTGATGATGTTATTTCTTTGGGAGAATCACTTAAAGCAGTTCAGACTCTTTTAGAAAAAGCCGGAGCTGAAATTGTTGCAAATATGACTATTCTCGCCGAGGGCAATGCTGCAAACAGAGATGATATTATCTTCCTTGAAAAGCTTCCTCTCTTCAAAAACGACGGAACGGTATTAGAATAATATGAGCGGTAAACTTTATGTTGTAGGAACACCCATTGGAAATCTGAGCGATTTTTCTCCGAGAGCTGTTGAAACACTCTCCTCTTGTGATTTTATTGCCGCAGAGGATACTCGTGTTACAATTAAGCTTTTAAATCACTTTGGCATAAAAAAGCCTATGGTAAGCTACTACGAGCACAACAGAGCAGGTCGCGGAAATCAGATAATAGAAAGAATTTTAAATGGTGAAAGCTGTGCTTTGGTATCAGATGCAGGTATGCCCATTATTTCTGACCCCGGTGAGGACTTAACAAAACTCTGTTATGAAAACAATATTGAAGTATGTGCTGTACCCGGTCCGTGTGCATTTGTTACTGCTCTTGCAATTTCAGGAATGACTTCCGGACGTTTTACGTTTGAGGGTTTTTTAACAACCGCTAAACAGAATCGACGTAAGCATTTAGAAGAATTGGTAAATGAAAAACGGACTATGATTTTTTATGAAGCACCGCACAAATTACCTGCAACCTTAGCCGATATGGCAGAATATTTCGGCAACAGAAAAATCGCACTTGTAAAAGAGCTCACAAAAATTCACGAGAATGTTGAAAGAACAACTCTGTTCGATGCTGCTGAAAAATACAAAAACGGCTCATTGAAGGGCGAATTTGTAGTAATTGTTGAAGGTAAACCTGAGGAAGAGAAAGCGGTAATCACTTTAGAGGATGCTGCTGAGATGGCAAATGAGCTTGTAAAAAACGGAGTTTCTGTAAATGAAGCATCTAAAGAGATTGCCAAAAAAACAGGTTTGAAAAAAAGTGATATATATAAAGCTTTATTAGGGTGATTTTATGTTATTTGGTGTACAATGGTATTATTGGCTTTTGCTTTTGATTGTCTCGGTGTTAGCTGTATTCACTTGGTTCAAGGCTATGAAAGCTTCAAGAATCCGACGTGAAAAATTAAAAAAAGAAGCTGAAATTTGGAAAAAGGATTATGAATTAAGGCAGGAGTTTAAAACGGTATCTCTTGAAAAGCTTAATTCAACTGAGAACACTCGCCTTCTTCACGGAATTTGTATGAACATACAAATTCTCCTTGAAAATGAAGCCGATATGAATTCAGCCTTTGAAAATTTACCTCTTGAAAAGAAATATATATATGCTTTGGAATATTTTGATGAAGATTGTACAAAAGCACTCTCTTTATTTTTCAAAAACAATGGCTCTCCGCTTACCGATTATATAATCGATGCACTGAAAGCTATAGGTTACAACGAGCTTGTTCCTTTAGTCTCAGAGATTTACCCGATGTACGACGAAGAAAGTCTTGTTTCAATAGATTATACAATTATTGAAAAGAC
>JAFVWD010000296.1 GCA_017501865.1 Clostridia bacterium
GAGCAACCGGCACATCATAATTTGCTACTCTTAAACCTACAACTTCGCACTGGGCAACATTGTCATTTTTCATTATTTCAGCCTCAATATCGAAGCAGTATTCCTTATCGCCATTTTTAGTTGAGAATGTATCACTTGCTCTTCCAAGTATGTAAATAAAGCCATCTTCATCTACATAACCTATATCACCCGTACACCCCCACAAAGTTCCTTTTTCATCTTTATAAAAATACTCATCGGTTGCTTCAGGATTTTTATAATATCCTTTCATTCTTGCCGGTGAATCCACTCTGATTTCACCACGCTCTAAATACTTTTGCTCTTTATTTGTATCTATATCAAAAGCAGCCACAGTCACACTTTTTATAGGGAAACCGGTAGAACCTGTTCTTCTTATAGAAGTTGAATCTGTTGAAACAGTACTGCCTAACTCGCACATGCCATATCCTTTTAGCAGAACTGACTTGCAACCGTGAGATTTCAAAAACTCATTTATATTTTCCTCTGATTTTGGCAGAACTTGTTCTCCGCCTGTAATTGGGTATTTCATAGCAGATAAATCACAATTTTTTAACTCTTGACATTGTGCTGCATAATGCCACAAACTTGTTGCACCTAAAATCATATTAGGCTTATATTTTTTAATGTCTTTTGCAAAATTCTCTTTACTGAACACAGGTTCTAAAATGCTTGTTATTCCAATACACACAGGCATAAGAACAGACAACACAAGCCCTGTTGAAAACCACACTGGAATCATTTGCAAAAATCTGTCACCGCGTTCATAAGGAAAATCGGGACTTAAGTAATGTGCAATTGTTGCATTAATACCGTCGTTAGTAAGAACAATACCTTTTGAAGCACCTGTTGTACCTGAAGAATACACCATTATTAATGGTAAATCCTTTTCATATTTTGCATCTGGTACATCTTTTATATTTAAACCTAATTCAATGAATTTTTTCCAAGTCAGTAAATTTTCATTATAGGAAATTTTCTTGTTCATCTTTAAAGATGCAATTTTACCAAATAATTTTGGCATTTCAGCACAAACATTAATAACAACAACCTTTTTGATACAAGTTTTCCCGACAAGTTTTTCTATTTTTCCATACAGTTGGTCAAGAACCAAAAGCAAAGTTGCATCAGTTTCATTAATACGAGCACATATTTGTTCGTCTGTAAACAATGGATTTATAAGATTTGCAACTGCACCAATGCGTGAAAGTGCGAGTATAGCATAAACAATTTCCGGAGTTGAGGATGTAAACATAATAACTCTATCGCCTTTTTTTATGCCATTCGCAATAAAAGCTTTTTTTGTATTTTCTACATTTTCAAATAAAGTTTTGTATGTAATCTTTTTGCCGAAATATTCAAGTGCAACATCTGAAAGTTGCTCATAATTGTTATCACAGATATTTTGATATACTGTTTTTTCCGGCATTTTTGCGTTTATTGCTTCTTCGCTGTAATATTTAAGCCACGGCTTGTCTATAGAAGGGTAGCCTGTTAATTCTTTTTCTGTTGTCATAATTTTGTCTCCTTATAACCTTTCTGCTTCTTTTTGAAGTGCTTGGTAATCTACTTTACCATTATTCATATACGGCAAATTTTTTAATACAATAATATGTTCCGGATATTCCATTTCTGACAAAGAATTTGCACTTGCCTGTATTTCGTTCAAAATCATTTTCACATCTGAATCTTCATAAGATTCATTGCACGAAATAAATGCTACCGGTATTTCTTCTACTTCATCTTTACGAACACCAACAACTGCACAATCAAAAACTGCCGGATGTGACTTTATTTTTTGTTCTATGCTATCAATAGATATTTTACAATCAAATCGAACGATTACTCTCGTTACTCTACCTGTAATATATAAAAAACCATCTTCATCCATTTTCCCTAAATCGTTTGTATTAAACCAAACACTTCCATCTGGCAGAGTAATTCGTGATTTTTCAGTTTCTTCTTCAAGATATTCATAACACAAAAAGCTACTATCACTCTGTTCTAACACAAGACCTTCTTTATTACACTCAAGAGTAGCCAATGTTTCTAAGTCCACAATTCTTATTTGGGTTCCTATAACAGGTATACCTGCACTACCATTTTTATTTGCTGAATTTGTATTTAAAGTAACTGCTCCACACATTTCGTTTTGTCCGTAGCCGTTGCAAATTCCAACAGGACAATTAAGTTCTTTTAATTGTTGATTCATTAAATCAAGTGCAGTTTTTTCTATTTTGGCTCCTGCTGCAAGCATCGCCCCCATATATGACAAATCTTTGAAACAATCTAATTTATCACACATTATTTTATAATACATAGGTGCAGCAAACATCAATAACTTAGCATTTTCACCAAGCCCCATACAATCCCTGAGCATAGGAAAATCGCTTGTAAATGTTACAGTATTAAAAATACTTTGTTGTGGAGTACTACAACTTATCAAGACTAATTTTGTTCCACTAAGAAGTGAAGTGTATAATGTAGTTATTAACCCTAATCCAATAAAAGATGGTACAATTTTCATAATTACATTTTCACGATTCATAGAAAAATCGGAGCACAAAATCTTATATGCTGCAGAATTGATTGAAAAATCTGTATGTACTATTGGTTTAGGTAAACCTGTTGTTCCGCTGCTATTAATAATTACAGATGGTTTATTCTTTTCAAATGCTACAGAAACAACCTCTACCTCTGTACCCCATTTATACAATTCTGCAAAAGATACCCCGTTTTTTAAAGGCTTAGTTTGATTTACAACAATATACGGAATATTACCTTTATTAACAATTGGCTCTAAAGGCAACAAACTTTCATCTATTATTAAAAGTTGCAAATTTAATTTTGAAATACTGCAAGCAATATCAGAAGGACTTTTTGACACATCTATAAATGCTGACATTGCACCAATTTTATTTAAAGCAAGAAGCGAAACAGCTTCTTCTACAGTATTATTAAGCATAATACCTACTCGTGAATTCTTACTAATATTTAATTTTGTAAATCCACCACTCGCCAAATCAATCATATTTAAAAGTTCGCGATGTGTGTATCTGTGAGCACCATCCATTGTTACGATAGCTAAAGAATCCATATTATCTTTATTTGCTTTTTTATAAGCCTCATACAATGTTAATGATGTTAAATCTGCACAGAATTCAGGCGGTATTACATAGAATTTTTCAGATATCATAACTTACTCCTTGAATTTAAAATTTTCTATTTCAACACACTAATAATGAACGCGGTGGTTCACCCCTACCGTTGTAGTGGGAGTAATGTTGGTATTTATAAATCAATACTTTTTTGTAATTACATCATTCTCATAAGAAATTTCTATGAAATGGTTGTTTTTATCAAAAGCATAATAACCAACTTTATCTGATTTAAGTTTCTGAAAATCTCGTTTACCTGTTACATCACTATTTTCAAATTTGTCGTAAATCTTTACAGCATCTAACGCGTCATATTTTTCTAAAATTATTCTTACTGCATTTTGCCAATTCTCTCTGTATTCGTTTTTGAGCACAACCTGTGCAACAACTGCGGTACCGTCTTCTGTTTCGTGTGCGGTAATTTCCCACTCAATTATAGGGTCATCAACATCAAGTGAATATTCAATATCGAACAAGTAAATTCTGTTACCGTTTTCATCTACAAAAGAATCATCTGCCCTACCGAGAATGTTGTAAGAACCATCAGAATTCTGAACTGCTATATCGCCTGTAACACCCCAGCGGATTCCTTTTTCATCAAAATACCAACGTTTATTTGTTGCTTCTTCATCATTCAAATAACGGTCAGCAACAGCTGGTGCTGAAATATGCAAAAATCCTCGTTCACCTTTTTTTACGGCAACTCCGTCTGAATCTACTATTTTTGCTTTTATAAAAGGTTCTAAAGGATAACCTGTTTCATTTGTTTTTGTTTCTTCATTCATAAAATATGTAAACATTGTACCTGAACCATCTTCAGCGGCACCACCACCAATAGCAAAACGAACTTTACAACCATTTTCGTTAAGCCATTTGTCAATCATTTTTACATTACTTTTTGTAACCGGCTCACCACCTGAGCTTGGTCTTGTAAGATTTTCCAATGCATTTTTACCCATAAATCCCTGAGCAACTGCAGCTAAATAAAAGCTTGGTGCAGCTACTACCCAGTTACACTTTGAATTTGCCAAATCTTTACCAAAGCTGTCTTTGTTATAAATTGGTTGTGGCACAAGCGTTTTGCCTTTTGCCATAGGTAAATATCCTGAAACTCTTTCACCTGTTGCGTGTGTTAAAGGTATGGTCTGAAAAACTCTTTCACCAACAAAATCTTTTGTGTCAAGCCCTGCGTGCATTTCAATAAACGCATTTGGTGAAAGTTCTTTATAAACAATGCATTTTGGCTTACCGGTTGTACCGCTTGTATATGAATAACACATATCTCTTTCTACATCTACCGGTCCGCGTTCTAAAGGCTTTAGATTTTTTACACCTAAAGCAATTACATCTGCTAAATTTACAAAATTTATATTTTTAAGTGTAGGTATTTTCTGAATACAAGCCAACTGTTTTTCTTTATTATCAAAAATCTCTCTCAATTTTTCAGGAAGCACTGAAGGGTCGTCAAAAATATGAGAATTATTTTCCGGTAAATAGTAAGAAAGACTTGTTACAATTACATTTCTTATTCCGCTTTCTTCAAGATAATCTACAACAAATGGCAAATATGCATCTAAAATCATTAAAGTGTCGGAACCTTTTTGTCTTGTATAAAGGTCAAAATCACTTTTAAGAAACAAGAAATTTACATTATTGCTTATTGTACCAATCTGGTCAAGCGCAAAAAGTGTAAGCATATTTTCAATACTTACAGGAAGGCACAAGGTAACTACATCTTTTTCTGTAATGCCAAGTGCACGAAATCCGCAAACATATTCATTTACTCTGTCAGGCAATTCACCATAAGTAATTGTTTTGCCATAGTAATCAAATGCCGGGGTTTCTAAATTCTCCTGATTCCATGACATAATATTTTCAAAAATATTCATATTGTATATAGGTGTTTCGTTTACTGTTTTTACTACCTTTGCCCATTCAGGTAAATGCCTTTTTATGTCACAGGTTTTTATGTTTTTTATTGCCATATTTTTGCTCCTTATGTAAAAAATCTTTTATTTCAACACACCACAAATGAACGGATGAACTCACTCCCATTCATCGTAGGGGCTTTAGCTTGGTTGCCCGTGGTAGTGCGGGATTTTTGTTGTAAAAAATATGTTTATCGAGTGTAGTAATTTTTATTACCGCGAAGCTCTGTTTTTTTTGAAGTTCAGGCTTCGCAATGATTTGATTTTTTCACTCTCGATTGGTTGATTTTAAAATTTAATTTGCTCCACCACTCGCGGGCGACCACAGGTCAGCCCCTACCATAGTGTGAGTTAATTCTTCGTTCTAAATCAATCTCTTATCAAACAAAAACGCGTTGTTTTCATTTGGTTTTAAAAATTCTAAATGTTCAAATGCCATTTCGTATGTAGTTATATTTTTAGGTTTATAAATCATTCCATCAATATAATCAAGGTCAAAGTATGGCCATTCCGCAAGTCTTGCTTTTACATACTCTTCCCATTCATTACCTTTTAAATCACTTCGTTTTTGCAAGGGTTGGTTTGCCCATATTTCCCATTTCAATGTTGCAAGCACATCGCGTAAAATAGTAATTGCTTTTGATTTTCCTTTATCATCTTCATCAAAAACCTGTACATCAAAATTTTTACCTATATTAATAAAAAAATCTTTACCATATTGTTCAACTGCTACCGGAACAATTATTGCGTTGCTTTTTCGTGCAATATCTATAATCCCCCAATAGCAAGGCAAGATAGGTAAATTTGATTTTAAATTCCATGTACCTTCAGGAAAATACATAAGATTAACACCATTTTTTAAATGATTAATCATCTTCTCAACTATTTCAGAACGATCTTTTTTTACCTTTTCGTTAAAGTACAAAACGCCATTCACCAACAAAAAAGCCCCATCTATCAATCCCTGTAAATGTTCATAGTCACCGGATAGTAGATAAAAATGCTCTTTTATACCTACCGCTGATACTTCAATATCGAACTTACCTACATGGGTAAGTGCAAAAATTATAGGACGATCAGTTTTTTTGCGTTCATCTTTAATAACCTTACAACTAAAACCACTGATTTTATTTTTTATTATAAAAATAAGCAAAATGATTTTATGTAGTCGTTTTCGTGTTTTATGCGAAAGTGTACCAAGAAAACTTTTCTCATCTTTTGCACGCGTTCTATAATATAAATCAAAAAACTCTTTTTCTCGTTTTTCTCTTTCTTCTTCAGTTATACCTACTTCAAATATCTTTCTCTGCTCTTCCGCTAATATGTTCATACGCTTATACTAACCTCTTATCAAACAAAAACGCATTATTTTTATTTGGTTTTAAATTTTCTAAATCTTTCTTAATCGCTTCTGTTTCACGTTCAAACTTTGTATGAAACCGTTGTTCTTCAACATCTGCCACAGAAAGAATCCCTTTCATTTGTTCATTTATATTTTCAATATATTTTTCTCTGTAATCTTTCGGAACAGTGTCTCGTTTTTCTGAACTTTTTGAAGCCCATATATTCCACTTCAGCTCACCCATTTTTTGACGAATCATTTCGGTGACTTGTTCTTTTTCGGTCAACGCAAAATCACTGAAATTTATATTTTTACCTATATTTACAAAAAAGTGTTTTCCGTATTGCTCAATTGCAACCGGCACTACATCTGCTTTACTTCTTATTGCAATTTCAGACACACCTGAAAACAAATTCATAACCGGCGTACTTTCTGTTAAGTTCCACGCACCTTCGGGAAAAATAAGAATATTTTCGCCGAGTTCAAGGCATTTAATACAACTTTCTTTACCGATAAATCTATCACTTTTCGAATATAAATCCACACAAATTGCACCATTTAAATCAAGCAAAAAACCTTCAAACTGTCTATAAGATTCTCTCGGGTCACCCCAAAACAAATACGCGTGGTCTTTTACGGCTGTAAGTATCATTTCTATATCATCCCAGCCTATATGAGTTGCGGCATAAATAATAGGTCTCCCGTTTTTTATTCTATCGTCACCAACAATTGTAATTTTTTGTGTGTTTAAAATATGCATTATATAAAGCCCGCATAACAAAATCGGATGAAGCATTTTTCTGAATTTTATACCTCGAAAAGTAGTTCCGTTGTTAAATCTTTCTTCGCGAACTTTTATGTAATACTGTTCAAGCTCATTTAAAGGTATTTTCCACCTTTGAAAAAAATTTAAGTGATTCATATAAGTCTCCCTTTTTCAGTTAAAAAGCATTATAAATCAAAGAAATTGACAAAACAATAAGTTCGTGGTACAAAGCCGAGTTTGCGTGGTATAAAACTCTGAAAAATAAAAAAGTGCGCCTACCGAAGCAGACGCACAAAAAACGCAAACTCCAATAGTCGCGAAACCAATTCAATATAAAAGGCAATCAAGCACAATTGTATTGACGGAATTTGCATTTTTATCAAATTCACAATACAATTATGCAAAATTAGTTGCTTAATATACCTACAAAAAAATAATTTGCCTGTATTTTTATATTCAATTGGTTTCGCACCTTAAAGTTTATCATAATTACATTTTAATTGCAATATTGTAACATTAAATTTTAACTGATATTGCTAAAATAATTTGTTTTTCGGCACACAAAATAATTACACCGTTTCTCACTCACCCTTTCGGCTATTGAATTATTTTGTTAAGTGTAATATAATCAATTAGCAAAACATATATTTTTTACAATATGTTGATGATGTAAACATTGCTCAGCGAAAATTTTTTAAGCTGACGGCAGAGCTGTGTTTGTCGCTTTTTCCTGAAGAAACAAGCTTTCAGCAAACAATAATTTTCGCAAAAATCGCGTAATATTTTCGCATTTTAAATTATTCAGAGGTGTAAAATGTCTATTACCATTAATATTTATTATACAGGTGAAAAAGGCAACGCACGAAAATTTGCCGAAGAAATGATTTCAAGCGGAATTGTGAACGACATACGTGCAGAGCACGGCAACCTGAAATATGAATACTTTTTTCCGTTTGAAAATGACAACACCCTTCTTCTTATTGATACTTGGGAAAGCGAAGAAGCACTTGACAGACACCACGCGTCGCCTATGATGTCAAAAATCATAGAATTACGCGAAAAATACGACCTGCGTATGGTGGTGGAAAGATACATTTCAGATAAAGTCGGAATTCCTGACAAGGACAAAAATTTTATAAGAGAATAACCTGTTATGAATCAAAAGGAGCTGTAAAGGCACATGCTTTTACAGCTCCTTTCGGTAACAGAAAAATTGTGACGAACAGACTCTGAAAATTATTACAGCACAGATTTTATTCTTGCAATGGCTTCTTCAAGCACAGATGTCGGACACGCAATATTCATACGCATAAAGCCCTTACCTCCGTCTCCGAAGGTTTCGCCGTTATGAAGCCACACTCCTGCTTTTTTCAGGAATAAATCATCAAGCTCTGCTTTGCTTAAATTCAGCTTTCTGCAGTCAAGCCAGGCAAGGTACGTTCCTTCCATACGCAGTGCAGTTATTTTATAATCATCCGGAAATGCGTTTCGTAAAACCTCTGCATTATGCTGTAAATATTTAAGTAAGCCCGAAAGCCACTCTTCCGACTCTTTATAAGCAGCCTTAACAGCTTCTATGGACATAATATTTAATTCATGATAACAGGTAGCAGTCCGTTCCTTTAACACCCTTTCTCTTATAGCCTCATCAGCTATAACAATATTTGAAGCCTGAAGCCCTGCAATATTAAACGTTTTTGATGGCGCAACACAAGTTACAGTTTTCATTTTAACTTCTTCTGAAAGTGTAGAAATTGGTGTATGCTTACTGCCCTCAAAAATAAAGTCTGAATGTATTTCGTCTGAAATTATATAAACGTTGTGCTTCAAGCATATTTCGGCAATTTTTTCTAACTCCTGCCTTTTCCACACCCTCGCCACAGGGTTGTGCGGTGAACAGAACAAAAATACTTTTACATTTTCTTTAACAATTTTTTCTTCAAAATCCTGAAAATCAATTTCATATCTGCCATTATTTAAAATGAGCTCATTCACTACTAATTTACGATTATTATTTATAACAACATTACTGAAAGGATAATAAACAGGCTGACAAATTAAAACTGAGTCGTTCTCTTTTGTCAGAGCTCTTATAGCCATTGTAACACCAAACATTACACCCGGCATTGTTAAAAGCTCATCCTTTTCTATTTTCCAGCCCATTCTGCGATTGTACCACTCAATAACAAGACTTTTATATTCATCATCTATTTCACCGTAGCCGTAAATCCCGTGCTCTGCTGTTCTCTTCAGCGCCTCTGTAATTGCAGTTGATGATTTAAAATCCATATCGGCTATCCACATAGGAATTACAGGCATTTTGTCTGCTTGTGGTAAATCAGTATATTTTATTGCACTTGTATTTGTTCTGTCGTGAACCTCATCAAAAAAAGAAAAACCGAACATAACTACACCCCTTTTGATTTATAAATTTATTTTAGCACATCATTTTTTACATAACAATATATTTATTGAAAAGATTTTTGATATGTGGTAATATGTAAACGGTGATTTTTATGAAAACTTTCTTATTTCAGGGTGATTCAATAACTGATGCCGGAAGAGTTGACGAAAACTGCGATAACTTCGGCTTAGGCTGCGGCTATGCTTTTCTTTTAGCTTCTGACATTGAAAAAAACAAAAAAGGTGCGGTAAAATTTATAAACCGTGGTAAAAGCGGTGACAGAATTACCGATGTTTACACAAGAATTAAAGAGGATATAATTAATCTTAAGCCTGATTATATGTCAATTCTCATAGGTGCAAACGATGTTTCTCACGAGCTGACACAAGGCTGTGGGGTTTCTCCTGTAAAATTCCGGAAAATTTATAATATGCTTATTGAGGAAATAAAAGAGGCATTACCAGAAATTAAAATTATAATTTTAGAACCCTTCGTTTTAAAAGGAACTGCCACTACTGAATTATGGCAACAGTTCGACTCAGAGGTCAGAACGCTTGCAGAAATTTCAGGACAGGTTGCAAAGAATTTCGGTTTGAAATTTGTTCCGCTTCAGAATAAATTTGATGAAGCCTCTGCTGACGGCGATACTCGTTACTGGAGCGTTGACGGTATTCACCCGACCTCCGCAGGGCATCAGATAATAAAAGAAGAACTGAAAAAATCAATTGAAGATATACTAAACTGAAAAGGAATATATTATGAAAGAAAAAACATCCTTAGTTTTTACAGGTGATATAGGCTTTGACCGTTATATGTACGGCAAGTGGGATGACGAGGAATTATTATCGGAAGATATTCTCGCATTTCTTCGCAGTGCCGACCACGTTATTGCCAATGTCGAAGGCCCTGTTGCAGAGGTTGAGCAAAACACCACTAAAGACGGTGTTCAACAGCTTCTTCACACCATTGACCCGAATGCACTCAAGGTTCTCAGAAAAATGAATGCAGACATATGGAACATTTGCAACAACCACATAATGGATGCAAAGGAGTA
>JAFVWD010000297.1 GCA_017501865.1 Clostridia bacterium
GAGCTCTGTTGTCGAAGGGTAGCCTAAGTCATCAGAATCCATTCCGTTATATAAAACGAATTCTTCGCTCCAGGTTTCTCCGCCGTCCTTACTGAAAATTGCCCATATTCCGTAAGGTCTGCTCCTGTGGGAAAAAGTAGAAATTAATACACCTGAGGAGTGCATAAACAAATGCCCGGGTGCACCGCTGTCATCCTTTATAATCTGTTCGGGCTTGCTCCAGGTAACACCGTTGTCAAGAGAAACAGTCTGGTAAAGGGTAAACAGGGTTTCTTCTTTGTTTTCAGCACGCAGGTGACATATTATTTTACCGCTTTCAAGCTGAATTGCGTGCGGTTCATAAAAATAAATATCTTTAAATTCTTCATATGCATAAAGTCCCATTTTTCCACGCAGAGTCATTTCTCCTGTTTCAGTATTCAGGGTATATGCCTCTATGTGGTTGTGAATTCCTTGCTTTCTGCCAACCCACAAAACGGTACCATCGTTCAGTACGGTAGGGCCGTGTGGCGAGGAAACAGGAGATTTGTATATCTCTCCGAAGCTTTCGCCACAATCCGTGCTTATTCTGAACAGTACACCGAGAGCTTCTGCTTCAGCCTCTGCCGAAACAGAGTTTATGTAATTGAAGCATTCTTCTGTCTGTGGCATATTTTCTCTTTGAAACTCGAGTGAATTATTGAATGAAGTAACAATAAGACCGCTTTCGCCGAAAACCGTAAGGCCTACATCTCTGTCATCGAGCACGGTGTCAATTACGGGTACAGGCTTTTGGTAGGTTTCACCGTTGTCGTCGCTGAAGGCTAAAACACCTTTGCCGAACGGGCATATGTGCTCAACTCTGTAACCGGAAGCACCAACACAAATTTTACCATTCTGAAGCCTTGCTATGGTTGGCCACGCAAAGTAAGCATGGTGGCTTTCAGTATTTGTCATAACAACCTTTGGCGAACCGTGTAATTTTATTTTCATAGTATTTACTCCAATGTAAGTTTTATAAAAATCTGTTGCTTACTTTTTAGTGATTTTGAAAAGTCTTGCTCCGTGAGAGTTAACCGTTGCAGAGAATTTCGCGTCTGTTACGGTGTACTCCTCGTGCGCCCACATATCTCTGACACTGTAGCTTATGCCGCTTATTGAAATATCAGTAATATCAAAAGAAATTTCTCTTTCCTTATCATCTGTGTTGAAGAAAGCAACATACTTACAGCTCTCGCCGTTAGAGGTCCATATTATTTCGCCTTTTTCGTCAATCTCTTCGCGCTTGAACTGTCTTGCTCCGTGTGAGGTTTTGAGCATATCTATGAGCTCTTTGTTCTGAAGAAGCGAAAGTGTGAAATCATCGTTTTCACGCATTTCACCACCCATCATAAGAGGTGAACGGAAAATTCCCCAAAGAGTCATCATTGTTATTTGCTCGTCGTGTGTGAAGCGGGTGTATCGGTTTCTGTATTGCGGAAGCTCTTCTGTAATCTGAATTCTGCCTATAGGGAGCATATCGCAATCGGGCCAGGCACCCGGCTGAACATATTCCTGCCAGGCATAGCAACGCTCAAACATAGCATAAAGCTTGCTCCACTCGTCCCAGAAATCACCTGTCATACGCCACATATTGGCATGTGAAGCAAGGTGCTCGTGTTCGCACACAGGTGCAGGGCCGGGGGAGAGGCTGAGAACCATATCTCTGCCGCATTTATCTATAGCTTTTCTGAGCATTTCTATTTCTTTTCTTGCCGAATACGGGTTGTCGGGGTACATTTCTGTGTTTGCAATGTCATCACACTTTATGTAGTCCACACCCCAGGCAGCATAAAGCTCAAAAATTGAATCGTAGTATTCCTGAGCCCCTTTTTTATCAGGGTAAAGACCATACATATCGGGGTTCCACTTACAAATAGAGGTAGGGTTTGCAATATCCTTTGCAGTAACACCCTTACACTTGATTTTTGTGTTTTGGTGTGCCGCCTGTCGCGGAATACCTCTCATAATATGTATACCAAACTTAAGTCCTAATGAATGTATATAATCTGCTATAGGCTTGAATCCTTTGCCGTCTGCTGAGGAAGGGAATCTTTCAACAGAAGGAATAAGACGTGAGTATTCATCCATACAAAGCGGAGCAAAATAATTATAATAAAAGCTGTTTGCGGTTGGCTCAGACCATTGAATATCGCAAACGACATATTCCCAGCCGTAGTCCTTAAGATGCTTTGCCATATAATCCGCGTTGGCAAGAAGCTGTTCTTCATTTACGGCAGCACCGTAGCAATCCCAGCTGTTCCATCCCATAGGCGGAGTAAGAGCGAGTTTTTTATGCATATAATCAACCTCTTTTTGTTTATTGTTATAACTTCATTGTACCACTACGGATATATAAAAACAAGGCTATCTTATTTTATTTTTGATTGTTTAAAATGGTTGAGAGTTTTTTAAAATTATGGTACAATCTAAAAAACAAATGATAATTGAAAGGTGATTGTATGACAAGCTTTGAAAATGAAGCACGTGAACGCTTCGGCGAAACCGAAGCATACAGCGAGCACAAGGACAAAACAAAAAATTACACCCCTGACAAATGGTCTGCTCTGGCTGTGGAAATGAATTCCGTTTTCAAGGAGTTCGCAGAGTGTAAAAAA
>JAFVWD010000298.1 GCA_017501865.1 Clostridia bacterium
GTGGCGGTGCGTCATTCACCGCTTCACTACTAATCATTTTCTCAAGCATCATAATATCGACAAGCATTTCTGTTGCACTCTGATATCTCTCATTCTGATTAAATGAACAAGCCTTAAGCACTATTCTTTTAAGTTCAGCACTACCGTTTAACGGTTCAGGTATTCTTTCACCTGAGAAACGGAGATTTCTGCACTCTTCTTCCATACCGGCTTTTGGTTTTTCAGGAGGCAACGGCATAAACGGCATACGTCGTTCATTAAGCAACCAGTACAATACCAAGCCCAGGGAATATATATCGGCACCAACTCCATACGGCTTATTATTGAAAACCTCAGGTGCCATATATTTGTATGTACCTATTTTTGTACCGCTCATTGTTTTTTCTATAGCTTTGGCAATACCAAAATCGCCTAATTTATAATCGCCTGTCTTTGACTTGAATATATTCTGGGGTTTTATATCACGGTGAACAACACCTAATTCCCCACAAGCTTCAAGTGCATGACACATATCCTTGGCAATTTTTATTACCAAATCATCGGTAATTTTCTCAGGCAAGGTTTTAGTCAACGGTGTCAACAATTCCATTTTTATATACACATCGTAACCAATGCCGTTAGACTGCTTTTCGTAACGGTAATCATCACAATTAACTATATTGACGCAGTGGCTCAAATTTCTCATCATAGAGTACTCTGAAACAATATTTTTTAAATAGCTTTCGATTATATTGATTACTGCAGCTTCGTCGTATCCGTCGTTATACATTTCATCAATATCGCTATTATTCTGTGGTACAGATATAACTTTTAATGCAGCCTTCTCAATATCACCGAAAACATCTCTTTGAATTTCATAAACTGCACCAAAGCTGCCACGACCTATAAGCTTAACTACTTCCCACTCATGCCATGACACATTCGCAATATTACCGGACATACTACTCTCCTCTTTCTGAAAATTCACAAATTATTACCGTTATATTGTCACGTCCACCATTTTCTTTAGCAGAATTTATTAATTTGTCTGCACAATCCTTGATTTCTGTGTTATTCTCCAAAATTAACGCAATTTCTTCATCGGTAAGCATATCACTTAAACCGTCACTACATAGCAAAAATATATCGTTTTCTGCTATATTGCTTTCTGTTATATACGGGTCAAGGTCAAATTCATCCGTATTAAAACCTAAATATTGAGTCAACCCGCATTTTCTGTTACTTTCACCCACCCGTTTCTCAACGTGGTCGTGTGAAAGTTGAATTAACTGACTATCTCTGAATCTATAAGCACGGCTGTCACCAATATTACAGATTTTCACTGAATTTGCTGAAGAAAAAAGAGCAACAAAAGTTGTACCCATTTTTTCAGTAAGCAGTAGCCGTTGTTTCTCTAAAACCGCATCATTCAACTCTGAAACAAAATTTTCCACTTCAATTCCCGTGAAACCTGACTCTATATATTTTTTTAATCTGTCGGCTGCAGCATAAGAAGCTACCTCACCAAAATTTTCGCCACCCATACCGTCAAACAAGGCTAAAACGAACTCATCTTTTGAGTTACCTTTCATACACAAAGGTTGTTGTAAACCGTTGTTCGGATTTTCCATACATATTCCGTCAAACAGAAAATTATCTTCATTACTTTTCCGAACCTTACCAACATCCCAAGCACATACTGCCTGAACTAAAAAACACATTTATAAATCCCCTAAAAAAAGAATCAAGATGGCATAACAGTTAACTACCACTATACCATCTTTGAACTAAACAATCATTAAATGATCACCTTTCTGTATGACGTACTTTTCAAGAGTCGCATTGGCTTGAGAACAATGTTCTTATCTACAGAACAAATCCACTCTTCTCCTGATGAAGCATACAGATGTCCGAAAAGATTTTCGCGAGTCTCTGCTACAAGTGAAACAACTGCTTTTACTCTTAATGTCTTTGGAACGAATATATCGTAATTCTGCCCTAATGCAGGGACACAAATATTTAACAGCAATTTCATAATATGAAATGCCTGACTAAAGTATATTTTACTCTATTCTCACTGACAAATCAAGTGCTTCATTTATTTTTACACCTGTTGTTCGCTTGGCTTCAGAAAATTTCTTTATATAAATTCTTTCAGCTATACTAATTTCTTCATCAGCTTAAAGTATTCACCGTTTTCATCGGCACCCTCAAAAAGGATTTCACTAAATCCGTATTTCTGATACATATGCAAGGCATTTTTATTATCTTTATCAACTCCGATTGTCATTTCTTCAAATCCCATTTTTTCTGCTTTTTCTATTAAAAAACTCAAAATTGCACTGCCAATACCACGTCCGCGATACTTCTCCTTTACAATCATTCTTGAAACATAAACTCTTTTTCCCGGAATGGTATAATCGGGGTCATTAGTATTTAAAACCAATGCACCTTCACCTATAAACTCACCGTTTATTTTATAAACAAAAACCAAACGGTTGCCTGATTTAATTTCTTCAAGCCAGACTTCTGCAAGTGGCTGAGCTTTCATATTCCAAATATTGGAACACCTGTGGTATTCCTCAGATCTGAGTAGTTCTATAACAGTACCTGCGTACTCTGTGTAAGCCTTATTCAGAAAATTATACTTCATATTTGCAATCTCTTTTAATGTATGAGTTCTCATAAGATAGCGGACAAACCTGCATCCGAGGAAATAACCTACATCTGAATAACCATTATACGAACACCAATCCCCGAAAAAGTCGCTGACATCAGCTTTCTCATCAAGACGACGCAGAAACTCCTTCTTAATTTCACATTCGTTTTCACGACACCATTCCAGCCATCCGTTTTTATCCTGATGATAAAACTCATCACCGCACAAAATCTGCTCACAAACCATTGCAACACCCTCACAGTAGAGCTGTTCCATTGATTTTCTTCGTTTTGTAAAACCGAGAAGATTATAATTACCGTTCTGTTTATGCCATAAATGACCCATTTCGTGCAAAATGAGTGCCCTCATATTTGACTCATCGCCCCAATTGAGTTCAATTATTTTTTCGATTCCGAGTAAAATACAATTATTGCCGTCAAGAGTTGTCGCCCAGCCTGCACCGTTACAAAGTCCGAGATACAAAATGATATTAACATCAGGATCCGTGTCAAAAAGCTTCGTAATGTTCTGTTCGAGTGTATTGATAACCGCTTGAAAATTTCTGTTCACAAAATCTATTTTTTCAACATCCAGGGCATTTTCAAGTACAGGTGCTATATCGTTTTCAAAATTGTAGCCTTCTGCATCTGCCTCACATTTTGAGGATAGCATTTGTGATATTTCGTTTGCGTATTTACGCCATACATCCACACTGAAGCCATCCCGGAAACACTCTTTTATTCTTTCACATGTGTTGATTATCTGCATTTTACTCACCAATTATTTCATATACTTTTCAGCCTGAAGACGGAACATATATGCATATTTGCCGTCAAGTGACATTAATTCATCGTGCGAACCGTGTTCAATTATTTCGCCCTTTTCAAGCATATAAATTTCGTCTGCCATAACAGTAGTTGAAAGCCTGTGTGAAATAAATATTACCGTTTTGTGCTCTGCTGCCTTTGTCATAGATTGATTTAACGTATACTCGGCAACCGGGTCGAGATTAGCACTCGGCTCATCGAGAATTGCAAACGGACACTTTTTATAAAATGCCCTTGCTATAGCAATTTTTTGTGCCTCACCGCCTGAAACAGAAATACCGTTATCATCAAATTCCCTTAAAAGAACACTGTCTGTTCCCAAAGGTAATTCGCGGTCAAATTTAGCTGTTTTCAGGGCTTCTTCCACTTGCTCCCTATTATGTGTATCATCCATAGCAACATTTTCGCCGAGAGTTGCACCAAACAATGAAAAGTCCTGAAAGACAGCCGCAAAATTGCGGTGGTATTCTTTTATATCCCATTCCCTTATGTCTGTATCATTTATTGTAATAACACCTTCTGTTACA
>JAFVWD010000299.1 GCA_017501865.1 Clostridia bacterium
GCGGTAATCCGGATAAACCCGGTATGGTAGAATGCTTTGCACTTGTAAAAAACTGCGAAAAGAAAAATGCTAAAAACGGAACATTTTATCTTGATATCCTCTTAGCTGATAAGGATGGGGAGATGTATTCCAAAATGTGGGATTACAGAGAGGATGTAACACCTCTTCCTGAGGTAAACACAGTGGTAAAGGCACGCGGCACCTTACAGCAGTATAACGGTAATGATCAATTCATCATTCAGCGCTTAAGACCTGCTGTAGCAGGTGATAATGTCAGTGTTTCGGATTTTGTTAAGTCAGCAGATTTTTCAGGAGAAGAAATGTACGGTGTAATAACAAGCCTCGTTGCTTCGTTTAATGATGAAGAATTAAAAAGAGTTGTCTCTGCAATTTTAGATGACCATAAAGAAGAGCTGGTGTTTTTCCCTGCAGCAGAAAAATTGCACCATGCTATGGCGGGCGGACTTCTTTACCATACACTTTCAATTGTACGTTTAGCTGAATGTGTTTGCGGAATATACCCGTCAATAGATAAAGAGTTGCTTGTTTCGGGTGCAATTCTTCACGATATAGCAAAGCTTAAGGAATATAAGGTTAATAATACAGGCCTTGTCGACGGTCATACTGTAGAAGGTATGCTTTTAGGGCACCTTGTAATGGGTAGTGAAGAAGTCGGCAGAAAATGCGATGAACTCGGTATTTCAGAGAATACCAAGGTTCTTCTTCAGCATATGCTTATTTCGCATCACGGTAAATTAGAGTTTGGCGCAGCAGTAAGACCATCGTTTATAGAAGCAGAAATTCTTTCACAGCTTGACTTGTTTGATGCTAATATGTATGAAATGGCAGAGGCAATCGGCGGTGTAAGTGCCGGTGAATTTACAGGCAGACTCTGGATGCTTGATAACAGAAAAATGTTCAACCACGGCAGAGTTGCGGTTGAACCTAAAGCAGATTTGATAAAGTGAGTTTTTGTATATGGAATGGCAGGAAATAAAAATTTCGGTTAATTCGGAAGATACTGAAAGAGCAAATGATATAGCTGTAATGGCAGTGCCTTACGGTATTTATACAGAAGATTACAGTACTCTTGAGCAGGAAGCATGGGATATAGCCCATATAGATTTAATTGATGAGGAGCTTTTAAAAAAAGACAGAACTAAATCGGTTATACATATCTATATAGGCGAGAATGACAATCCTCAGGAAGCGCTTTCTTTCGTATCATCACGACTTGAGGCAGAAGGAATTCCTTTTGCAATAGAAACAGATGAATGCAAAGAAGAGGACTGGCTTAATAATTGGAAAAAGTATTTTAAACCGCTAAAAATAGGTGAGCGCCTTTTTGTCAGACCTGTCTGGGAAGATGATTTTGATGCCGGAAACAGAGTTGTTTTAAATATTGAACCCGGTGCAGCTTTCGGTACGGGCGCACATGATACAACACGTCTTTGCCTTGAGACTCTTGATAAAATTATTAAAGCCGGCGACACGGTTTTAGATATGGGTTGCGGTAGTGGTATTTTAGCAATATCTTCACTTTTATTAGGTGCAAAAAATGCTTTTGGTGTAGATATTGACCCACTTGCAGTTAAAACTGCAAAGGAAAACGGCTTAATGAATAACTTTAAAGAGCCTGAACTCACATTTGTCTGTGGTGATCTTGATGACAATGTAAAGGGTAAATATTCGGTAGTTGTAGCGAATATTGTTGCAGATGTAATTATGATGTTTGCACCAAATGTAAGAAAATATATGACGTCTGACGGTGTTTTCATAGCATCAGGAATTATAGATACAAGGGCAGATGAGGTTATAGCTTGTCTTGAAGGTAATGGTTTTACTATTGTGGAAAGATATGAGCAGGGCGGTTGGAATTGTTTAGTAATGCGTTGACATTACTGAACATTGATATAAATTCCTATGAATTTGCAGGATATTGTATTATGCATTCTATCGCATTTGCCTTGGCAAATATATCACTTGGGTTGAGGTGAAAATGGTGGAGAAGTTTATTGTTGCAACAGAAAAATCTTGGTGGATAATTTTTGCAATAACAGCAGTTTTGTGTTTGTTTTTAATTATTGCAGAGGTTTTAAGAAGAACAAAATTCAAAGAAGATTATATTAAATATTTACCACTCGTTTATATAATAGAGGCAGGGCTTCTCAATTTGATTTTTAGTTTAATGCTTGTCTGGTGGCTTGCTTTACC
>JAFVWD010000300.1 GCA_017501865.1 Clostridia bacterium
CAAAGCTTATCTCCGCTGTATATTTTCTGAGTACATAAATTTTCGACAATAACAAAAAACTCAATCAGCAGTTTAAAAACCACTGATTGAGCCTCTGTTTTTAATTTAGTAAACCGTCAAAAACAATCTGTACCGATTATTTTGAACCGCCTCGTTTAGAGGATGACTGACTGCTCTGGTTTTGACGGTAATAGCTTGATGCATACGCATTTGCATAACCGTAGGAGCTGAATTTATGATATCCGCCATAAGCGCCTGCAAAGTAACCGCCACCTCTGTGTGAGCCGAGTGAAAGGAACTTAGGATCAGCATAGTTATAAATACAGCCGAGAATGTCAGATTTTGTAGTCATAAGGTCAGACAACGCATACTCTACCTGAGAAAGTGAAACCTTGCCTTCTGATGCAACGAAAATAATTGAGTCTGCATAATTAGCAACAATAGCAGCATCGGCAACGACACCCGCAGGAGGACAGTCGACAACAACATAATCGAAATTCTTACGTGCTTCTTCAATAATTCTTTCCATACCTTTAGAAGCAAGAACTTCAGACGGGTCAACTGTTTGTGTATCTGAAATAAGAAGATAAAGGTTATATCTTTCAACGTATTTAACTGCTTCGTCAAACTTTTTCTGACCGCTTACAATTTCGTAAATACCTCTGTCACCGTCAAGAGTAATACCAAGTGTCTTACAAACAGCGGGACGTCTCAAGTCAGCATCAATAAGAATAACAGATTTACCGCTCTTAGCAAGTGAAAGAGCAATATTTGCAGAGCAAGTAGTTTTACCTTCACTTTCAGTTGAGCTTGTAACTGCAAAAACAGAATAGCCTTTTTTAAGCTTAACGTTTTCGAGCTTTGTTCTTATGAGCTTAAATGTTTCAATGAACGGAAGGCCAACATTTCTGTCTGTAATAAGAAGTCTTGAAATACCTGCTTTTTTAATATCAATCTTAGACACGGTTGCCATAATGTTAACACCGTATTTATTTTTAATATCTTCACTCGAAAGCAAGATATTTTTAATTTTACTCTGAACAACTAAAATTAAAACTGAAAGAATTGCGCCGAACAACAAGCCAGCAATTGTGTAAATAAACACCGAGGTGTCAGGAAGTAACTCTGACTGAGTCGGATTATCAGCAATTGTAAAGTTTGCTGTAGGGAAAGCGCTCTTTGTAAGATCAACATAAGAATCTTTGATAGAAGTAGAAATTGCATTAGATAAATCTTTATCATCAGAAGTAACGGTAATGTAAACCAATGTACCGTCTGTAACAAGTGAAACACTTATTAATCTTCTGAGGTATTTTTTATCATAATTCTTGCCTGTTTTTTCTTTTACGCTCTGTTGAATTGTTGTAATGAAGTCATTACCGTTTTCAATAAGCTCCTTAAAGTTAACAGCAATCATACCTGAAGCTTGCGCGTCTGATTGAGTAATATAGGTAGCAGCAGTACCGGCAATATCTTTATCCTTATTAGAAACGTTGAAAATAATCTGAGAAGAATACTGCTCAGTATAAGTAATTCTTGAAAATATAAAACCAAGAAGGGCAAATGAAATCATAAAGATTACAACAACCCACCATTTTTTAATAAGGATACTTACAAGTCTTAAAAAGGAATAAAAGCCGGCATCGTCGTCATAATTTACTTTTTCTTCGTAAGCCATTTTTTACACCACACCTCTATATAAAATTACATATCAACGGCTATTATAGCATAACACATACTGATAAAACAAGGGTTTTTTAAAAATTTTACAATCCGACATTTTCTAAGAAAGTGTTTTGTTTCTCTTTGTTTTCGTTTTCTACACCGGCAATTCCCGTTGCCTCATTTTTGATTCTTCTTATATCGAACAATGACTGTAAAATTCTTACAATCCAGAAAACAGGAAGCAGTATCTTAAAACGTTTTAACACAGGGTATCTGTAGGACATAAGCTTGTACTCCGGAAACAGTCTTTTTACATAATATGTTCTTACATCATCCATACCCATACGAAGTACGCTGTTTACATAGTAATTAATATCTGTACCGTATGCACCGCTTAATATAATGTAATCTGACATCCTTTCGGTTGTTTCGTCAGTCTGCTCACCCATGAACCATACTCTGCAAAGCTTTGAAAAGCTTACATTGAATTTTTCAAGTCCGCTTTTACTAAGATAATCTGCCAGAATATTTTTGTCACATTCAGGTAACAGATTTTTGAGAATATAATAATGGTCAATGACACTTTTAATTCCTGTGCCTGCTGTTGCAAAATGGTGAGCTGTATGAGAAAGCAGATAAACATAAAATTCTTCTTTAGTCATTGTTTTCTCAGAAGTATTATCAACAGCTACAAGTCGTTCATCGACATTTTTATAAAATTCATAGCCCAGGTCAAAATCGTATTTCAGCTCACGGTGTAAATCGACATTTAAAAAAGGCTTTTTAGATAACGAACAATCCTTATCATCAACAGAAATCTCTTCGTAGCCTCTGTTTTTCATAACTTCTATTGCGCTGTTGAAATCATCACCTTCAACATAAACATCTATATCAAGCATAAAACGCATTTCAGGAACATCGTAAAGATTTGAAATTTTTAAGCCCTTTAAAAAACAATGTGTTATTCCTGCCTTTGAAAATTCTTCAGAAAGCTCTTTTACCTCGCGTTCCTGCGCTGTGTGCCGTGCTGCTGTTTTGAAAAGCTCAGACTCAAATTTCTGCTGTACAGCTATATCCATCTCATAATTTTTCGCACCGTATGCTACGAATCCGCTTATACGGTGTGCATAAGAAAGCTTAAGAATTTTTGCAAAATCAACGTTTTCGTCAAGGTCAGCCTTTTTATCATTAATTATGCCGGAAATTATTTTAATAAGATTTTTGCCCGTATTAAGACAAGCGGTGGTTTTCTGTTGTTCAAGCTCAGCTGAATTACTCAAAAAACCACTCCCTTTCTTTTCATTTTGTTATTTTAACTTTAATTTTATGCAATGCATAGCGCAACCGCCTCAGCGGATAGCGGACATTAAAAAATCTGAGAACTCTGTTTACATAACGCACATAGCTTTCATCTTCAACAGAAAAAGTATTTCCGTTACGATTAATTTCGCATACAATACCTATTAAATTACCGGAGGTAATTCCGAATTCTTTTATAAACTGATTATCTCCGCACATAACAAAGCTACCGTCTTCATTAATATCTATTATTCTGTGAAGAACAAATGCGCCGTCTTTTCTGCGGTACAACGGCAAATCGCCTTTTTTTAAATCCTCATCAATTTTCTTTATTGTTACCGTATCTCTTCCCTGAACAAGCAGCGGAAGCATACTTGTTCCTGTAATCGGAATTGTGAAGGTCTTGCCATTGTTGAAAGCATCTTCTATAAACGGAAGCAGTTCTTCCATAGTAACCTTAGTGTTCATATTAATCTTCTAAAATTCCGTAACTGCGAAGCTTTTCTAAAAAAACAGCTACATCTTCCTTTAACATTGCTTCATCAACACCGTTACAGGAGTCCTTCAGGGCTTGTACAATACCGTCAAAATCTTTACCGGCTTCAAGTGCTTTCCAAATAATTTCAGCAGTCGGGTTCAATTTAATCATACCATGTACCTTTGTTACTGCCTCGCCTACAGGCATAACTACTGCTGAGCCTGCAACAGTTTTCAATACAAAATTTTCATTAAGCTTCATTATTAACTCCTTTTCATTGCCCTGTAAGAGGTTTCAACTGCTTCGAGCGAAATATTACATTTCATTTTGTAAACAGGGACATTGCTGAGAATTTTATCTAAAACTTCCATAAATGGAATCATATATTCTTTTTTACCGGGGCGCACGGTCTGATTTAAAAAATCAATTGTTACATCGCCGCCGCTGACTTTTTCTATTGTATTAGTTTCACCGCGTTCAAGGAAGGTTATTCCTGCAATTTCGGTTTTTGTATTAATACTTTCGTCAAATTTTCCGCTCCAGGGTGTACCAAAAGCATAATATTTGCCATCAATCAAACGAATGGCGGGTTTATCATCATTTAAAATTTCTGCAGTCGGGAATTTTTTAAGCCACAAATGTGTATGGGTCGATTTTCCCGTACCTGAGTTTGCTGAAAACAAATAAGCAAAATTTTCATATTGCACGGCAGATGCATGAAGCATAACACCGTCAAATTTAACAATTTCAGTATAAAAATAAAAGCCTGTGTAAATATATTCACACTCATCTATTGACAAATGAGGATTTTCCTTTTGTCTGTCTGAGAAAAACTTATCACTTAAATTAATAATTACATCCGGCTTCTTTTCGCCACTATAAATATAAGGAACAGAACGCGTTTTCAATAAATTATATTTTGGCTCAACTTGCACTATTAAATCTGCAACAGATAATAACAACTTGTTCTCTCCTTTACATATATATTATCACTTAATTTTATCATAGAAAATAAACTATTTCAACAAATAAATAAAAAAACCTAAGGACTGCCACAAAAATGCAGCAGTCCTCTTACTGAATAGTTAATTCTTAACTTCTTCAATCAATACCAGTCGCCGTAAACCGAATCACTACTGTCAGTTTGATAGGAGACTGTAAGAACATCAACTAATTCGAACTCTTGGATTTCGAGTTCAGGTTTTGTGTAATTAACCATAAGTTATTTCTCCTTTCAAGAACATATTAATCACGGAATATCATCAAAATCAATATACCCGTCACCGCCGGAGCCGCCTATATTAACACTGCCGCCGGGGTTTGTTGTAACAACAGAAGAGTTAGTTAAAACATCAAGTATATCAAATTCAAAAAACATAATTTCCGGTGAAATATAATTATTCATCATACAGTTATTTTGACTCCATACCAGCGCCAATAGCTCTTGCATACTCAGAAGCACCGTCTGTTTCTGTAACAGCATTAGATGCCATAGTGATTTGATCACCAATTACGATAAATGCATTAGCATAAAGCGTCTCGTTATTTTGATAGTCATAATTACCAACAACTGCACGGAAGAAATAACCACCTGAAGTGAAGTCGTAAATTGTATATGCTTCAACTGCTACACAGTTTGTTTCAGCAATCATATTGCCATTAGCATCAATACCTGTAACTGTAGGAGTTTCATCAGATTTTGAGTAAACAACACCGAGTTTAGCAATATTGCTGATGTCGCCTGTAGTAGCACCTGGCTCTACAAATTCAGGAGTAAAGTTTTTGATGTTACCGCGGAAACCAACTCTCATAAGACCTTCGTCTCTGCTCTGCCACTGAACCTGAGTTGAAATATTTTCAACAGTTACTACCGGTTGCGGAGCTGGAGTGCCACTTGAAGGAATATCAACTGTTAAGTTAGTAACCTTAATAGGGTCACTTGACTGACCGTTTCTGAGAGGCATATCTTCAGGGTAGATTGTGATATATGTCTTAGTATTGTTGTCGAGTAAGAAGAATGTATCTTCATTAAGCTCTGTATCAGCAATAGCTAAGAAACGGAAACGAACCATATCATAATATTCGCCTTCAGTGTTAACTGTTAAGTTAGAGTCAGCACCACTTACAAGGTAACCGAAGTTAATACCTTTGTACTTAGCCTTCTGAGCATCTGTGAAGCCGATACCTTCCCACATAAGGTCCTTATGAGGAGTAACTGTGATGTTACCTGTGTAGCCCCAGTCATGAACATAACCGTTACCGGCAAGATCATACTCGAGCTGCATAAGAGCATCGTCTGCATCTTCATAATCACCTGTATTTGCAAATCTGCCATATAATTCACGGCAGTTGTTAGCACTAAGATTCTGAACAGCTGAACCATTCTGTCTGATATGAGTAAGAGCTGTATAATCATAGAATGCTAAGAAAGCAAAGATTGGTGAATAGCCATTTGTTTTGATAGAAACAATAACGTTTGCTGTACTACCAGCAGCAACAGAAGTGATAGCATTTCCGTCGTTATCAACGAATCTTACCTTGAAAGCGGCATTTGTTGTATCTACAACAGCAGCAGAAGCACTGATTGAAACAGCGCCGAACATCAAAGTCATTGCTAACACTAATGCTAAGATTTTGTTAAATCTTTTCATCATTTAATCTCCTTCGAATGAAATTTATTCTAATCAGGCATTAAGCCCAAGGATTAGTAATTGGATCGCCAAGATAATTAGCAACCTGACCAATTTTACCTGCGTCTTCAAGTGTAATAGCTGCGTCGCAGGTTGCATCTGCTGCAAATAAGTAAGCACCTGTGAAAGGATCGCCAAGGTAGTTAGCTACCTGACCTACTTTACCTGCATCTTCAAGTGTAAGAGCACCGTCACCATTAACGTCACCGAAAACAACTACTTCGTAACTGCCTACAACTTCAGCCTTTGAGCTATCTTTGTAAACCTTAAGAACAGCACCGGTAGCATTTGTGTTGCCCTGTGCGTTTGGTTCTACTTCAATAACACCTGAGCCTGAAACCTCAAATAATGTTGTGATGTCTGCAGTAGCAGCAGGAATACCGTAAACGAAACCTCTCGCTTCGTCAACAACACCTGTGCCAACACCGCTTAATGTAACATCTTCACCAGCAGGTGGGTTAACTGTAGCGCCGTCAACATAAGCTGTCTGACCGAGAACAAAGTTTGCAGTATTAACAGCTTCGCTGCCTACAAGACGAGCAGCAACGAGTGTACCTTGTGGGTTGCTCTCTGTTTTTGGATCATTTGCAATAGTAACTGCACCGTTTGCAGCACTTGTTGTGTAAGTAACAACAGCAACTATAGCTGAGTTACAAGAAACACCGGGAACAGTATCTGTTGTGTCAGGAACCATGAAAACTCTACCGTCGTTTGCTTTATCTGTGAGGGAACCTGCATAATAGCCTGTACCTACTTCAACAAGGTCAATAGAAGAAACACCTTCAAGTTTGAATGAAACAGGACCAACAAGGTAGTTTGTTGAAAGAATAACATTTACTTTGTATTGGCTACCTGAAACCGGAGTAGGTGTAGAAAGTGACCAGTTTTGTGTGTAAAGTGAAGCATCTTCTTCGTAGCTTGTAGCGCCTGCAGCAAATGCTGAAACAGCAAGTACATTAAACACTAACAAAACTGCAAGAACAGCTCCAAGAACTTTTCTTGTTTTAGACATTTGTTTGCCTCCTTAAGAACTATTTTATTCTCTTTCCGCGAGTGAAAATAGTTTTTTCACGAAAATAAAACATCTTCGTAACATTGTTTAATTGTAATATAAAATCTTAAAAATTGCAATAGCAAATTCGAAAAAAATACAAAAATGTATAACTGATGTTTTAGTAAAAATAAACAAAGTAGTTTGCCCCACCCCTTTGAGTGGGGCAAACATGAGGTTAAACATTAATTAAGCATTTGCTTAGCAGTTTATTATCTGTTAAATGCGCGGTTAGCTACAGCCTGAAGGTCTGTTATAGCATAACCGTCGAGACCGTCTAAGTTACCTGCTAAGTCATAAACACCTGTAAGAGATGTATTATCTGTTACAGCAAGTTCAACTATCATACAGTCGAGAACGTCTATAACACCATCACCTGTTGTGTCGCCCTTAACAACAACTTTAATTGTTGAAAGAGGAATCTTAACACCTGATTGTGTTGTGTAGATAGTGATTGTAGCACCTGTACCTACGAACTTATTACCTGAATCGTGTGAAAGAGTGTAGTTATCATCAAGAGAGATTCTAACTTCAGCATCTGTAGCACCTGTAGCGCCTGAGCCTTCGAAGCTTGCTTTAACAGTGTCAAGAAGTGATTTAGCATCAAGAACAGTAGTTCTTACTGATTCCTTAATCGGGTTACCTTCGCTGTCTTCTCTGCCTGTAAGAACTTCTGAGTCAACAACATCGTTACCGTTATAAGTTGCACCCTTGAATTCCATCTTAGCGAGAGCCTTCTTAAGTGCATCTGCTGCTTCGTCAACTTCGTCCTGATCACCCTTATCATAAGAACGACCATTTACTGCTTTTGCTGAGTTCGGGAATATAACTGTATCTGTACCGTTTGTTGTTGTGTAACCCCAAGCAGCAAGAACTGCACCGATTTCAGCATAAGTGTTTTCGTAGAGAGCAGGGTTCCAGAAGATTGCAGTAGCCTGAGTCATAAGGTTTTCAAGCTCTGTGTAATCTGCTTCGTCTGCTTCTGTTCTTAAGTTGTTACGTGCAACCTGAAGAGCATATTTTGCATTAAAGATTTCATCCTGTGAAGCGCTGTTTACAACTGCTTCTGCATTAGCAAGAGCTGCAGCATAAGCATTCCAGCTACGTTCTGAATAGCCCTTTGTATTTGTTGCACCAATTTCTGTCTTAGCAGAATTGATTTCTTTTGTGAGGTAAGTATTAACTACTCCGCCTTCACGAGGAAGAAGTCTGCCTGACATTCTTGTTACGAGGTTAGAAATCTGAGCAACGTCAAGAGTTGTATAACCGCCGTAATTTCTTGTTACTTCCTTGAAGCGTTCTGTTGACTGTGCTAATTCTTCTTCATTAAGGTCTTCAAGAAGAGCTAAAATGTAACCTTCGTACTGGTCACCACTAACTGCATCTTTAAGTGCATAAACAGGCATTGAAGAATATGGGAATTTCTTTGTCTGGAGACCAGCGTTGAATTCAGATGCAAGATTGATTACATAGTTAGCATCGCTCTTAGCGCTCTGATAACGTGACCATCTGTAAAGCATGAATGTTCTGTAGTCTTTGCCGCCTAAGCCTTCTTCTACAGCATTAAGCTGAGTTTCAAGGGCATTAACAGCTGCGTCAACTGTTGCAAGACCTGCTGCAGCTTGTTCTGCAGGAGTCATTTTGTTAGCATCAAGTTTTGCAATTGCTTCTTCAAGAGCAAGACGAATTGTTGTTGAGTCTGTATTAAAGCTTCCGTCGATACCAGGGTTCCAAGCAACAGCAATTGCCTGACCGAGAGTAGCTAAGTAACCGTAGTAGTCACCTTCTGCTTTATATGTTTCCGGTCTTCTGTTAAGACCTGTTTCTTCATTAACTAAAGCACGGAGCTCATCCATAGCTACAGCATCGTAAATCTTAATATAAGATGTCGGGAATGATGAGTTTGCATCTTCGTGCCAACCGCAATATGTGTTACTACTGAATACTGTCTTCTTATACCAGCTGTAGAACTTATATGTGAATGAAAGTGTCTGACCAGCTGCAGCATCAGGAGCTGTGTAATTTGCCTGGTTGAATGAAACAGCCTTAAGCCAATAATCTGTTTTTTTATCACAGCCTTCTTCAACCTTTGAGTTATTAGTTGTGAAACCATTACCCGGTTGAGACTGCATTTCGAGTGAATAGCTCTTACCGTCAGAAGCTTTTGAATGGTAGAACTTAGCTGTATCTACATTACCGATGTTAATCATTTCATCAGTAGCCTGAAGCTTACCGTTTTCGTCAGGAGTTACACCGAATACAAGTGCTTTTTTAACGAAGAATTCATAGTCAGAATCATTGATATGATTGTATTCATTTGAATCATAAGCAAAGTATGTGAAGAATGCTTTGTTATAAGATTTACCGTTTTCCATTAACTGGCCGTCTTCGTTGTAAACCTGATATTGAACGTCGATACGGTCACCAAGACCTGCTGCAGGAACAGTACCTGAAATTGTAAATGTCTTTGTTGCGCCGTAATCAACTTTACCTGCATAACCGCTACCAATTGTAAGGCCTTGTGCAGATGTGATTGCCTGAATGTTGTATGCATACTGTTCGTCTTGTGCACGAGCACCATTTTGCATGTAACCTCTCCAGATACCGCGAGAACCGTTTGAAACAGTAACAGTAACATTGAGAGCACCATTTGAAGCATAAGTTACTTCGCCGAGTGAAAGTTCAGGAGTACGTATAGCCTGCTCTGAACCCCAGTCATCAACAAATGAAGCAACTATAGGAAGAGCATTCGGAAGAAGACCCAATCTTCTGCTGTAAAGGCTCTTAAGAAGGTTTGCAACAATTGTTTTAAGGTTTGCCTGTGTAACAGCGCCATTAAGTGAAGATGTTACAGGGAAGAGATTGAAGCCTAAAATGCAACTTACGAGTTGGTTAACGAGCTTGAGAAGACGGTCAACAACATTAGTAACACCAAGAAGGTTATCTGTTCTGCCGTTTCTGCCGAATGTACCGAGAAGTACTTCGAGGTCAACGTCGTCTATTACATCAATAAGTCTGTCAAATAACATCTTAACGTCAAGTGCAAATGAATCAGATGAAACATTGCAAAGAAGTCCGAGTGGGAGAAGCTTATTGAGAACTGTTGAGAGAATTGTGAATGCATTACCTGCATAGTTGTTAGCTACAGAAACTGTATTTGTTGTGTAGTCATAAGCTGTTATACATCTTACAGAACCGAGTGTGCTTGGTTCGCAACCTGCAAGAACACTTGTTGCATCTGTACCAATGTAGTTAACTGCATAGTCAACGATTTCTTCAAGAGTACCCATCCAAGCAGAGTGACCTGCTGCAACTGCATAACCCTTGATTGTTTCGAGTGTAGCCATATCGAGACCGATGTTGCAGATGTTATCAAGATAGATAGCACCTAAATCGAGACCCATATTAAGAATAAGATCCATCCACTGAGCAGAAGTGTAAGTTTTGAATTGTCTGCCTGTTGCGAATGTTGGGTCAACGAAGATCTGATCATCATAGTTAATCTGTGGTGTAAGATCTGAAAGGAATTCTCTTACGAGAAGAGCAGCAACCTGTTCAATCTGGAGACCAGGTGTGAACATATCTAAATCATAAACTAACTGTGGTAAAGCATCGCCTAAGAAAGGAAGAAGCATATAAGCTATAAGGCCTTCTCTACCTGCAGCTGATTCATCAAATGAGTTAACCTTAGCAACAAATTCAGGTTTTGCTTCTAATGTGTTGAGGTCAACATATTGTGGGTTTCTGCCGAAGAACTGGAATGTGAACTTTGTAAGAACGAACTTAGCAGTTCTCATTAAGTTTTCGTTGAAGCAGTCATTACCGCCGTCAGCCCAAATCTGGTCAATGCTTGTAAGACCGAATTTAGCGAGAGCAGTAGGATTAATAGCAGCTTCAAGAATTACGTGAAGTATGTGGTTAAGACAACCAATGATAGAACCATACTGTGGAATTAACTCATTGAAGTTGAATGTAGTAGCTGAGAGATTGTAGCCCCAGTTTACTAAATCATAAAGATCGTTAGCAGCATAAGCTTCAGCTCTCTGATAACGGTGTTGTAAAGCAGTAATTACAACCTGGTTACCTTCATCATCAGTTTCATACTGAAGGTTACCGTTAGCATCAAGAACAGGTCTTGTAACGTAATCTCTGAAGTACCAAACACCGTCTACTTCCCACATCTGTGCGTTGCAGAAGAAGTTTTTAACTGTAGCAACACGAGGATCATTACCCTCAACGTCAACATAGTCAGCATCAGACTTGATTTTGTTGATTTCAGCAGCGTCAGCTACAGGGTCAAGTTCTACGAAATCAACATCCATAGCTTCCATGAAGAGCTTTTTAACGTCGTGGTTAACAGCAACTGTACCGAAATCTTCGTAAGCAATCTGAAGAACACTGTCAAGGATTGAGAAGATTGAGTTGTTAACGAGTGTTAAATCTTTACCTGCAATTTTGTCTGCAGTAAGAATGTATGAGTTTTCATCCCAAACCTTTTTAGAAATAGGATTATCGTCTTCATCAAGTTCACCTGTTGGTACATATGTATATTTCTGAGGCTTTGTAAGGAATGTATTAATTGCTGTGTTAATGATTTCATCAAGTGAATCTGCCTCTGCAGGAAGTGCCTGACCTGCAGCCTCAAGGTCTTCAACTGATGGGTAGCTCTTATCATTGTCTACATAATTAGCATTGTAAGAACCGTGAATAAGCATATCGTATACCATTTTTGTGAGGTATCCGGGGATATCTTCAAGAATAGTACCGATCTCGCCTAAATCAAGTCCGATGAGGTCGATAAGCCAACCGAGGTCAATACCGTTTTTAGTACCGATACCGTAAGCAGCTTTTGAAAGAACATCAGCATTGTCATAAAGGAACTCAAGCACGTCGTAAATGATGTTCATGTCACCACGTTGTGCACGAGTTTGGTTAGACTTTCTAACTGCATCTAAATCCAATGCGGCAATGTCACCACCGGCGATGCCTTTAATTCCGTTAAAGCTACCGAGTGTTTCAATAGCCTTGTCAACGCTTGTTAAGTTGATTTTAACAACAACGTAATTTTCATTAAAGTTCATCTCAGCAAGCAATTCGTCAAGGACATCAAGAACAAGGTTAGCAACCTGGTCTGCTGTAGGAGCAGGGTTGTCAACTGCGTCGTATGCCATCTGAGCTTTCTGATAACCGGCATTAGCGATTACAGAAACTGTTCCGAGCATCATTATTAAGGCAAGAAAAATGCTTAATAATTTTTTTGATTGTTTCATAAATTTTTTCCTCCATCATATTTTAGTACGCCAATACAAAAATACGCGTGCGTTCATGAATTGCCGTTATAACAACGCACCTGTTATAACTAAGGCTTTGGGTGTGCCTAAACAACTCTTGTCGCCACGATTCCCCCTTTCTTAAATTTGCCTTTCGGCATTGACCTAATAAAATTTAACCGTGGGTTGAAAGCAATAAACTTAAAAGTGCACAGCGCCGAACATAAGCACTCGCGGTGAGCATAAACTTACAAATTGCCAAACCGCTGCTTTTAACAACGCCTTGTGCACTAAGCGCCCACACACTTTATTAGGCAAGAGGGAGTCACAGCTGCTTATTAATAAAATAGTCAAATAAGCAGAATTGCCCCATTACCCCAACCTTATGGTTAATTAAAGTTTACACTACAAAGAAAAAAATGTCAATAAATTCTAAGAAAAAAAGTGCATTAAAATTCCCTTTAATTTTTCAACAAATGCAACAAAAAAATAAAGTGCGACAAAGGAACGCATTTGCCGACACTTTGTCAGAAAAATGCGTAGCATTTTCTGACATTTAAAAACTCCGCTTGCGGAGTTTTTTTTTGCGGATTTCTCCGAATGTTTGTTCGGTTGCCGTTCGCTTATTATATATAATAGTATATAAATATTTGATGTTTTTTATTATTTTTCTCTGATTTCAAGCAGAAAAAGTTCAATTTTTCCACTCGTTTTAACATAAAGCAGATTTTTATTCCGGAATGCTGCTTCAAAACGGGATATTTTTAATCCTAAAAAGCAAAACCCTCTTATCTCATATAAAAATTTTCGTCAAAAAAGCTAACCTTGTTCTTGATGTCCTTGACGAATTGCTTGCTGAGATGAACTTTAATGAGAACTATTATGTGGTTACTATCAACTTAACAAGCGTTGACAAGGCTATTGAAACACTCGGTAGCTTTAACGGAATTAAAGGCATCGCCGGTGGTGACATTGCAAAATTGGATTTAGATGCAGTTAGAAAGCCAAAACTATCCACCCGAATTCTTAAAAGATTACGGTTTCTTGTGCATTTTAAAAATTAAATGAGTATTTTCACACATTTTCGACAAACTGACTCTTGAAAATACTTATTTTTTGCTATATAATGAATTTGTATTTCTATTCTTAGGAGATGATTTGCTTAATGAAGCTGTTAGAAGATAAAATTTCTAATGAAGGTATAGTTATCGGCACGGACATTTTAAAAGTCGATATGTTCCTTAATCATCAGATAGATGTTAACCTTTTAGACGAAATGGGCAAGGAGTTTTACAGATTATTTTCCGGTAAAAGCATAAACAAGATTCTTACAGTTGAGTCTTCGGGTATTGCTATTGCAGTTATGGCGGCAAAATATTTTAACGTTCCTGTCGTTTTCGCTAAAAAAGCCAACCATAAGAATGTGGGAAATGACCTTTACACAGTCAAAAGTTTTTCTTTTACCCATGGTAAGGACTACAATATGGCTGTTTCTAAAAAATATCTTTCAGAAAATGACAACGTTCTTATAATTGATGATTTTCTTGCCGGCGGCAATGCTTCGTTCGCCATGCTCGACATTTTGAAGCAGGCAAATGCAAATTTGGTCGGTATAGGTATTGCCATTGAAAAAGGCTTCCAGGATGGAGGTAAAAAGCTTCGCGAAATGGGCATAAACCTTAAATCCTTAGCAATTGTAGAAAGTATGAACGAAAACGGAATTACTTTCAGAAGCCAAGATTGATTTTGTTCTCAAAATGCGTTTGCATTTTAAGATATAATTTTCCAAAATGGAGGAATTCAGAATGAAAAAATTTAACAAAGTACTCGCACTCACTCTTGCACTTGTTCTTGTTGTTGCTTCTTTCGCTGCTTGCGGCGGTAAAGCTGAAAAAGAAGAAGTTACTAAGCTCGGCTTGAGTGAATCACCACTCGCAGCACCGGAAATCACAAAAGATTATGAAATCAAAGAAGATTTCAAAATCGGTTTCATTTGCTTGCACGACGACAAATCTACATACGACCTTAACTTCATTAACGCAATCAACAGCGTTCAGGATGCTCTCGGTCTTACTGATGAACAAGTTATCATCAAGACAAACATTCCTGAAGGCAGTGAATGCTACGAAGCTGCTAAGGACCTTGCTAACCAGGGCTGTAACATCATTTTCGCTAACTCTTTCGGTCACGAAAGCTATATGATTCAGGCTGCTAAAGAATTCCCTGAAATTGAATTCTGCCACGCAACAGGTACTAAGGCTCACACAGAGGGTCTTGACAACTTCCACAATGCTTTCGCTTCTATTTACCAGGGTAGATATTTAGCAGGTATTGTTGCTGGCTTAAAGCTTAACGAAATGATCGCTGACGGCACAATTACTGCTGACAAAGCTAAAATGGGTTACGTTGGTGCTTACACATATGCAGAAGTTATTTCAGGCTACACTTCTTTCTACCTCGGTGCAAAATCTGTTTGCCCTTCAGTTACAATGGAAGTTCAGTTCACAGGTGAATGGTACAACGTTACAGAAGAGAAAAATGCTGCTGAGGCTCTTATAAGCCGTGGCTGCGTTCTTATAAGCCAGCATGCTGACTCTATGGGTGCTCCCGGTGCTTGTAAGGCTGCAAACGTTCCTAACGTTTCTTACAACGGTGACACATATGATGCTTGTCCTAACACATTCTTAGTTTCATCTGCTATTAACTGGGCTCCTTACTTCAACTACATCATTGCTTGTGAAAACAACGGTGAAGAAATTGCAACTGACTGGTGCGGCGGCATTGATGAAGGCTCTGTAGTTCTTTCAGGCATTAACCAGGATATTGTTGCTGAAGGTACTATGGCTGCTATTGAAGAAGCTATCACAGGCTTTAAAACAGGTACACTTAGAGTATTTGACACAGAAACATTTACAGTTAAGAAGAAACCTCTTGACACCTATATGGCTAATGTTGACGATACAGATGCTGACAACTCACCTGACACAGAAGCTATTCATAAGGACGGTTACTTCAACGAATCTGCAGAACGTTCTGCTCCTTACTTCGATGTAAAAATCGACGGAATTAAGCTCTTAAATGAAAAATTCTAATTGATTTTCAGACAATAGGCGGAGAAATCCGCCTATTGTAAATTGAGAATTAAGAAGTGTAAATCAGTTATTTTCTGATTTGCATTTCTTAGTTCTTAATGGAATTATACTGTAAAGGCTGGTGTTTTTTTGGAAAAGGAAAACAATATTGCACTTGAATGTAAAAACATTACCAAAACCTTCGGTAATGTTGTTGCTAATAAAAACGTAAATCTTTCTGTTAAAAAGGGTGAAATTTTGTCTGTTCTCGGTGAAAACGGAAGCGGTAAAACTACCCTTATGAATATGATTTCAGGTATTTATTTTCCTGACGAAGGCTCAGTTTTTGTTGACGGTAAAGAGGTTTTAATCCGCTCTCCAAAGGATGCTTTTGACCTTAAAATAGGTATGATTCATCAGCATTTTAAGCTTGTTGACGTTTTTAACGGTGTCGAAAACATAGTTCTCGGTATGAAAAACAAAAAATTCAACATTAAAAATGCTACTAAGGAAATTCAGGAAACCTGCAATAAATACGGCTTTGAAATCGACCTTTCTAAAAAGGTTTATGATTTGTCTGTTTCTGAAAAACAAACTATTGAAATTGTAAAGGTTATTTACAAGGGAGCCGATATTTTAATTCTTGACGAGCCTACCGCGGTTCTTACTCCTCAGGAAATCTCCAAGCTTTTCAATGTTCTCAGAAAAATGCGTGACGACGGTAAGGCTATTATTATAATCACTCACAAATTAAATGAGGTACTTGAAATTTCTGACAGAGTTTCCGTTCTCAGAAAAGGCGAATATGTAGGCACCATAAACACAAGTGAGGCAAACGAACAAATCCTCACCGAAATGATGGTGGGCGAAAAAATTACCCTTGACATTGAAAGATCCGAACCAAAAAACTCTGTTGACAGACTTGTTGTCAAAGGACTTGACTGCTACAATTCTGACGGTGTTAAGGTTCTTGATGATATTTCATTCACTGCAAAAAGCGGTGAAATTTTAGGCATTGCAGGTATCTCGGGCAGTGGTCAGCGCGAGCTTTTAGAGGCTATTGCAGGTCTTCAGAAGCTTTCGGGCGGCGAGATTATTTACCACAATCCGAAAACTGAAAAAGAAGATAACTTAAGAAACAAAACTCCTATAGAAATAAGAAACCTTGGTGTAAGACTTTCTTTTGTACCTGAGGACAGGCTCGGTATGGGTCTTGTAGGCAATATGGGTATAACAGATAATATGATGCTCAGAAGCTACAAAAAAGGCAAATCTGCCTTTTTACAGAGAAAAGAGCCTAAAAATCTTGCCAATAAAATTATAAAAGACCTTAAGGTTGTTACTCCGGATGCCAACACACCTGTAAGACGTCTTTCCGGCGGTAATGTTCAGAAGGTTCTTGTCGGCAGAGAAATTGCCGCTTCTCCTACAGTTTTAATGGCTGCTTACCCCGTAAGAGGTCTTGACATCAACTCCTCTTACACAATATACAATCTTCTTACAGAGCAGAAGGAAAAAGGTGTTGCCGTTATTTTTGTAGGCGAAGACCTTGATGTGCTTATTGAGCTCTGCGACAGAATTCTTGTTTTAAGCGGTGGTCGCGTAACAGGTATTGTTGACGGCAGAAGCACGAAAAAAGAAGATTTAGGTTTACTTATGACAAAATCAAAATCAGGAAAGGAGAACGAATAATGTCAAAAAACAACTCAAAAACACGTTCACCTCTTTTCCATATTGTTAAAAGAGACCCTATGACCTGGTACGGTGCTTTGGGGGTTCGCATTTTTGCAATTGCGGCGGCTTTGCTTCTTTCTGCAGTTGTTATTATGCTTCTTGCTCAGAAAAATCCGTTGGAATTTTACAAAGCTATTATTGACGGTGCCTTCGGTTCTGTTGACCGTATATGGATTCTCGCTCAGAACCTTGTTATGCTTCTTTGCGTTTCACTTGCCGTTACTCCCGCTTTTAAAATGAAATTCTGGAACATAGGTGCCGAGGGGCAGGTTCTCGTTGGCGGTCTTGCTACTGCTACGGTTATGATGTTCTTCGGCGATAAAATGTCATTGCCTCTTCTCATAGTTGTGATGACCTTAGCAAGTATTACCGCCGGTATTATATGGGCATTATTACCTGCAATTTCGAAAGCACTCTGGAACACAAACGAAACCCTCTTTACCCTTATGATGAACTACATAGCTATACAGCTTGTTGCATTTTTCTTAAAGAGATTTGTAAAAAGCGGTTCGGGTGTTCTTGAGCCTATGCACGAGTACGGTCTCCCCGTTATTGCAGATATGCCTTACCTTCTCAATATTATAATTGTTGCTGTTTTAACAATTATAGTCTACATTTATTTAAAATACAGCAAGCAGGGCTACGAGATTTCTGTTGTGGGTGAAAGTGAAAACACCGCTAAATATATAGGAATCAACGTTAAAAAAGTTATTGTAAGAACACTTATAATTTCAGGTGCTATATGCGGTATTGCAGGCCTTCTTCTTGTAGGCGGTACTAACCACACAATAAGCACAACTACCGTTGGTGGCAGAGGCTTCACCGCTATTATGGTTTCCTGGCTTGCAAAATTCAATCCGTTTGTTATGGTTTTAACCTCCTTCTTAATTGTTTTCCTTGAAAGAGGTGCCGAACAGGTTTCTTCTCAATTCAGAATTCCGAGTTCTATTTCAGATATTATAACCGGTATTATTCTCTTCTTTATTATCGGTTGTGAATTCTTTTTACAGTACAAAATTGTTTTTTCAAAACACAGAAAGGAGAATGACTGATGTTAACCTTTCTTGTTAATGCTATACGTCTTGGTATGACATTCCTTTTAGGCTCTACCGGCGAAACAATTACTGAAAAATCAGGCCACTTAAACCTCGGTACTCCGGGTGTTATGTGTGTAGGTGCTTCCTGCGGTTGCTTTGCAGAATACATTTACTTCGATGCCGTTGGTGTTATAGGAATTAACCCTGTACTTGCAATATTAATTCCTGTTGCAGCAACCTTCCTCGGCTCAGCTTTAATGGGTATTTTGTTCTGCTTCCTTACAGTTACACTCAGAGTTAATCAGAATGTTACAGGTCTTGCACTTACAACATTCGGTGTTGGTGTTTCCGACTACATCATTGACAAAACTGATATTATTTACTCTTTGGGAAGTGACTACTTCACCGCTTCTTTACCATTTGCACAAAATCTCGGCTGGTTCGGTGAGCTTTTCCTTTCACACGGTATTCTTATTTATGTTGCTCTGGCAATTGCGCTGCTTACATCTTTTGTTTTAAACAAAACAAAGGTTGGTTTACATCTTCGTGCTGTTGGAGAAAATCCTGCAACTGCAGATGCTGCCGGAATAAACGTTTCTTTATACAGATATTCTGCAACCTGCATAGGCTGTGGTATTTCAGGTCTTGGCGGTCTTCTGTTTATTATGGACTACCTGAACGGAAACTGGGAATATTGTGTAGATGCTATTGGTTGGCTTGCAATTGCGCTTGTTATTTTCACTGTTTGGAAGCCAAATTTAGCAATTATAGGTTCAATTATTTTCGGTGCCCTTTATATTATGAGTACTTATATTGAAGGCTTTTCAACCGAAACGAAGGAAATATTTAAAATGCTTCCTTATATAGTTACTGTTATAGTTTTACTTTTCACAAGTATTCGTGACAAAAAGAAAAACCAACCTCCGCAGAGTCTTGGTCTTAACTATTTCAGAGAAGAACGATAATTAATTTTATAAATATTAATAATAAAAAGAAATCATCCGTTAATAATACTAACGGGTGATTTTTTTGACAGGAATTCTAATTGCAGTGATCTCAGGAGCCTTAATGAGTATTCAGGGAGTTTTTAATGAAGGTGTTACAAAGCAAACCTCCGTATGGGTTTCCGCTTCTTTTGTTCAGCTTACCGCCTTTCTCTTTTGTCTTGCCGCCTGGTTTTTTACGGGTCGTGACGGAAGCTTCGCCTCCCTTATGAACATTCAGAACAAATATATGCTCTTAGGTGGCATTATGGGAGCGCTCATTACTTACACGGTAATAAGAAGTATGTCCTCCTTAGGTCCTGCACAGGCAGTTATGATTATTGTAACCGCGCAAATTCTTGTAGCATACCTTATTGAGCTTTTCGGCCTTTTTAGTGTGGAAAAGGTAGATTTTCAATGGACAAAGCTTATAGGCGTTCTGCTTGCGATTGGCGGTATAATTCTTTTTAAAAAATAAAAACGAGGCAACACATTTTTTGATGTGTTACCTCGCATTTTTTATTCTGCCTCTGCAGGTATTGAACCGTTTTCTTTTAATTTACTTACAATCATATTTCTGAGCTTGTCGGGAACAGCTTTTAACTCTTCTCTTGAAAGGCTATCTGTTTCTACACAAGGTAAGAAGGTAACATTTACAGTACCGGGGGTAATATTTCCTGTTCCTTCAAATCTGTCAATTACACCTTCAAGAACAACAGGAACTATTTTTGCTTTTGTTTCTTTCGCAATCATCATAACTCCCGATTTAAAAGCTAACGGTATGCCGTCACGTGAGCGTGTACCTTCAGGGAAAATAACCATACTTCTTCCCTTTTTTATGAGCTCTACAGATTCCTTTATGGCAACCCTTGCCTCACGCTTATTTTGTCTGTCAATAAAAACACAGTCCAGAAGCCACATCCAGGTTCTTACTATGGGAACCTTTTTAAGCTCTTTTTTTGCTATAAACCCACAAGGTGTAGGTGTGTTTAAAATTATTGCGGGCATATCAAAAAGCCCTTGGTGATTAGGAACGTAAATTACAGCTTCATTCTCAGGAATATTCTCTTTACCGTTCACTACAAAATTAACCCCTGCAGCAGACATAAGGGGATTTAACCACTTTGTAAGCTCTGCATCTACAAAAGGCTTGTATTTTGATAAATCTCCTGTGTTTTTGAGTTTAACACCCTTTTTCATTTTCGGAATAAGACCTATAAGTGAAAAAACCACCTTTGAGAACCATCTGATAGTACGAAAATTCATAATTTACGCCTTCTTTCTTCACAATCTTTTTACCCTATTCTACCATATAAATCATAAATTGCAATATAATTTTCCCCTTTTCTTTTCTTCTTGATATAGTTTTCACATTGTGGTAGTATCTATATATAATGGCAAGAGGTGATTTTTATGAGACTTCATATATCAGATTTGGTTATTATTGCAAAATCTGAAGCAGAGTTAAGCGCAGCTAAGCTTTTTTGTAACGAGCTTTTTTTACGCACACAAAAAAAATATGAAATTTTAAGCTCAGATAACTCTTCGGCTCTCCGGAAAATTTCTTTCATTGAAGATGAAAGTTCCCTGCCCGACAACGACTGCTATTCTGTCAGTTTAACTGATGATTTTCACATAAGCTTCTCTGCAAAAACAATCCGCGGATTAATTTTCGCATATTCACATTTTTTAAGAAAGTGCGAATTCAAAAGCGGAGCTATAACTCTTTTAAAAGATATAACCGGCACCTATATACCAAACAAAAAAATACGCGGGCATCAGGTTGGCTACCGTACCACACCTAATACATACGATGCCTGGGACTACGAGCAGTATTTCAGATATTACCTTGATATGATGGCTTTCACAACAAATACGTGTGAGCATATTCCTTATGAAAAAGGTGTCTCTGACAGAAACTGCCTTATGAAATATGATGAAGAAGAATTTTTAATTGAAGCTTCACGCCTTGCCGATTCCGTAGATATGGATGTTTCTGTATGGCACCCCAATAATGACAATGAATCTGAAGAGGAAGCTGTTAAGCGCAGAGAAATTCTTTACAAAAAAATCCCGAGAATTGACCATCTTTTTATTCCCGGCGGAGACCCGGGTGAGCTTTATGCCGATGAATTCATTGAAAGAACAAAAAAATTTTCTGTTGCATTAAAAACCTCCCACAAAAATGCACGTGTGTGGCCTTCAGCTCAGGCTCCTCACAGCTACAACGACTGGGGCGAAGCTTTAATTGAAAAATTACGCGATTTACCAAAGGAAATAGACGGACTCATTATGGGACCGAACCACGCGTTCCCTATGCACGAATTAAGGCAGAAAACACCTGCACTTTACCCTATGAGATTTTACCCGGATATCACCCACAATTTAAGGTGCGAATATCCTGTACACTTCTTGAATGATGACTGGCACTACACCTTTGCCTCTACTCTTTCAAGAGAGGCTGTCAACCCGCGACCTGCTGAATTTTTCACCCTTCACAGACTCTTTTCGCACTACACCGTAGGTAGTGTAAGCTACTCTGAAGGTGTACACGACGATTTAAACAAAATGGTCTGGTCTCTTTTAGAGTTTGACTCCACCCTCAGCTTAAGCGAAATTGTAGAAGATTACGTCAGGTTTTTTATGTATTCCTCTGACACCGATAAACTTCGTGACTGCATTTTCGGCTTAGAGAAAAATTGGGATGGTGACCCGCTTAATAACCCTTCAATTAACTACACTTACAAATCCTTCTGCGAATTAAAGCACGATTACCCTCACCTCGCTTCAAACTGGCGCTTTCTCCTGCTTTACTTCAGAGCATGCTGCGACAAGCTGATTCTTTCAAGATTGCAATTTGAAAATGAATTAATTGAAGAAGCAGAGTATCATCTCAGAAAATATGACACCGAAAGCGCCCGCAAGGTACTGTTAACTGATTTTACCGACGAGTATAATAAGCTTCACAATGAAATTTTTGATTTGGGAGAGGTACTTTTTAACCTTATAGGTATTCAGCTCGATGTTGAAAACTACCACACCAACAACTGGGAAAGAGGCGCTACACTTGATACAATTGATCGTCCTATAACAAACAAGCTGTGGTTACTCAACAGAATATCCTATTGCGAGGAATTACCGGAAAGCGAAAAAGAGGAGTTTATTACAGCACTCTTAAACAGAAACACCGTCAAGCCCGATGAGATTTATTATTCTGTAGCCCTTCATGAGCTTGTTGGTGCCGGTGTAAAACAAGAAGGTGAGTTCTATATGAATTTTCAGGGTGATCGTCCTGAAAATGACGGAACAATGCCCGTAAGTATGCTTAAGGTATATGACCATTTCAGCTTCCGGGCAAGGTTTGGCGGATTTTCTGACCGTGACTACACACTTACAGTTATTTATAAAAAACATAATACTGAAAACACGCACCAGAAAATTACGGCAAACGGCTTTACTGTGTATGAAGGTGTTTCTTACGGCGGAGAAAGAAACGAAAAATTTGACCGCGAGCTTCTTGCTGACGGATTTCTCAGTGCTTCTTATAAAATAAACAAAGAATTTTTTATTAACGGCACTCTCGACCTGCTTATAACAGAAGAAACAAAAGGAATAGAATTCTGCGAATTTTTCATAAGGTAACGAGAGCCGAACACCGCACGGTTTTGGAAGACAAAAAACGGCTTAATGTGCCGAAAGATTTAAATTTTAGGCGTACGGGGTTCTTAAGATAAAACTTTAATAAAAACGGCAAATTATTCTTTATTTTGAATATTTTGCCGTTTTTTACATTAAATTCTTTCAAAAATGAAACTTTTTCAGCCTGAAAAGTAATATTTTTGTAATAAATTGTTGAAACTTGAGATAGTTTTGTGGTATGATATAGTGAATGTTGAATTCTGAAAGCAATTTTCAATTCAATACAATACATAATACCACACATATGGGGGTAACTATGGAAAAAATCATTTGTGAAAAGTGCAAAAACGCTTATTTACAAAAAAACGATGAGGGCTATTTTTGCTCAAGTTGCGGAATGTTTCATTCCAAGGCAGAAGAAAACCTTCTTTTAGGTATCCACTATTACAAGGAAGGTAAAATTGCCGAATCGTCAGATTACCTTATGAAGGCAATTGTTAATGACGGCAGCAACTATAAAGCACTTATTTATAAAGCCTTGGGCGATGGCTTCAGCTTTGATGAGGACTCCACTTCACTTGAGGACGTTTACGAAAAGATTATTTTCGCTTGTGAGTTAGTTCCTGACAGTGATTTTCCTCTCTTCCTCGAAATTGCCAACGATGAAGCAGAAAAATTAGAAAAGGCCTTGGCAAGAATTCATATTGATGCTTTTGAAACTGCAGATGCAGAAAAAATAAAAAGCCTTGTAACTGTAATTTTAGGAATACAGGAAAAAGCTGTTGAATTCAGAAACAAGCTTGCTGACTTTGCCGATGCTTACAACAAGCGCAACGGAAACAGCATTGTTTACAATCTTTCTAAGGGCTTTCTTGTTTCACCTGAAGTTGCCAATGAAATAGGTCATAAAAAGCTTAATAAAATAAAATCTGACATTGCTTCTCATACAGTTTTCACAGGTATTCTTACAACAGATATAAGAAATCTTGAAATTTATTACCGCTGTATTGTTATGTTCTTTGAGAAGAATAAGGACAAATATGATTTCCTTATGGAAAATGCAGAAAACTTTGTTCTTTTAGCTTCTGTATTAGAGGATGGTAATTACACATCTATACAGGGTACCGCTTCAACTGCAGAAAAACTTAAAATTACTGCTTACTCCTTCTTTGAAGAAAGCTTAAAGGGCGAAGAAACCGAAGAAGCTGCTCCGGTTAAATCTGTTATTATTCTCAATGAAAATATTCAGGAGAATGACATTGCTCTTGCTGAGCTTGAAACCGAAACAGAGGAAGAAACAGAAGAAGAAACAGAAGAAGTAGCGGAAGAAGCAGAAGAAGTAGTCACAATAGAAGAGGTTGAAATAGAGCCTGAAGAAAAAACTGAAATAGAAGAAATTACCGAGCTCACAGACAATGTCGAGGTTGAAGAAATTACTGAGCTTGAAGAAGCTGACTCAACAGAAGAGTCTTCAGTTACTTCAGAAGAGGCTGAGCCGGTTCGTGAAACTTATTTCAAAAATACTCCTCCACACCAGCAGATAAGTGTTTCTGCTCCTATACTCGAGGCAGATTCTGAAGTGGATTTACCTAATACCGATGTTGTTATAGGAGATATTTTCAACGACTCTGCTGACAATGAATCTTCATTTAACTATTCAAATATAAGTAATGCAGCAAGTATTAATGAAAATCAGGAAAGCAGTGAAACGGATACTGTTGAAAACGGCGAAGGTAATGAAGAAAACGAGCCTGATGAACTTTCTGATGCTGATAAGATTAATCTTGACAATGCTAAAACAAAAGAATTTGAAGATTTAAATGTTGAAAACATAATTGAAAATGAAGCGCTTTCTCAGGAAGAGAAGGATGACATTGTAAGACACGAGCGCTTCAAAAAAATAAATGGTATTAACACTCAGACAGAGGAGTTCCAATCTCTTGCGAAAAAATTTGACCGTGCAAGAAAAAATGACCCTGACAGAGAAACAACGTTAATTCCGAAGAAAAATAACAAGCCTAAAATTATTGCACTTGTAGTAGTTTTTGTTCTCGCAATCATTGTTGTGAATGCGGTAAGATTCCTTCCCGGCTTCATTGCCGAGACACAGTACAACTCTGCAACAGAGCTTGTAAGTCAGAAAAACTATACTGAAGCAATTGAAATTTTCGAAAAACTCGGTAGCTACCGTGACAGTTCAGAGCAGGTAAAGGAGTGTAACTACCAGAACGCACTTCTTCTTATTGAAGCCGAGGATTATGAAAAAGCAAAATCTGTTTTAGAAGGCTTAAAGGGCTACAATACTGATATTGAAACAAAAATTCAAACCTGTGATTATGCTGTAGCAAAAGAGCTTCTTGAAGCAGGTAAATATGACGAGGCAAAGGAATTATTTGCTGCTTTGAAGGATTACGGCGACAGTGCCGATATGGTCAGCGAATGCTCTTACAGAAAAGCGCTTACTCTTATTGAAAACAAAAAGTATGAGGAAGCAATTGAAATACTTGCGACTGTAAAGAAACATTCTGACGCGGCTGAAAAGCTTAACGAAGCAAAGTATTTATATGTTACCGAAAATCTTTCTACAGAGAACAAGACAACTGTAAAATATCTTACAGAGCTTGCAAAAGCGAACTACAGAAACAGTGTTGATTTGAAAACAGAGCTTTTAGGAGCTTCTACAGATGCTTCTCTTAAATTCTTTGTTAACACCTCATCTACTGATACCTCAACCTCGCTTGAGACTGTAAGCCACACAAGCAGCGCTTACTTCCACGTTATTGCGTTAGATAAGGAATATTATGGTGAAACACTTACCTTGAAGTACAGAACACAATACAACTTCAATTGGTCTGACACAGTAACCTTCTCTGAAGATAACACAAGCACCGTTGTAGTTTATCCGCCAACAACAACTGCAGGCTACACAGTAACCTTCTCAATTGTTTCTGCTGACGGTACAACTCTCGGCTCTCAGGTTATTACAATTTCATAAAATTGCAATGGGATGTAAAAAACAAATTGGTTTTTTACATCCCATTTTTTAATTCATAAGCTATGAATCGATTTATTTCATGCCTTCTTCGTAAGCTTTAATCATCTTTTTAACCATCTGACCGCCAACACTACCGGCCTGACGAGATGTTAAGTCACCGTTGTAACCTTGCTTAAGGTTAACGCCTACCTCAGAAGCTGCTTCCATCTTAAATCTGTTAAGAGCCTCACGAGCTTCAGGAACTACATTTTTCTTTGATGCCATTTCAATTTCACTCCTTCACAAAGTAATGATTTGCGTTTGTAATCATATTATCTTCTGA
>JAFVWD010000301.1 GCA_017501865.1 Clostridia bacterium
ATATTCTCGAACAACAGGTTAACACTATTCACCTGTAAATTCCTGATATCTGTTTTTCTTAAAACAGATATTGCTTCATTTTCCTTTTTCTCTTTAATTAAGGCACTTGCTACAATTATATTTGCTTCAGTTACATGGATTTCTGCCGTGTAAAGCAAAGGCGAAACAAAATTAACATGAGCAGCCGATACACCTTTTTTATAAGCCGTTAAATTTTTGGTGTATTCTTTCCCTGTCTTTATAACACCGCTATAGTCTTCATCTGAATAATATTTCTTGAGCTTCATATATTGAAGGTCTATATTTATAAATTCAGAATCTTTAAAATTCTTCTCGCACCAATCTGCCCAACTATAAAATTCAGAGTTTTTATCAACATAAAGAAAAAGTGCTATCTGTCTTGCGCACGCAGGTCCTGTCACACTCCAGAACTTTGCCGTGTTTTTGCCTTTTTTCAAAACATCCATTCCGTATGCAGAAAAATATGCTCTTTTTTCTTCGTTATTACCTGAAGATTCGAGACACTGCATAATATATTTTATATTTTGAGGCTCGTCCTTCAGCATACTCTCAAGAATTTCTAAATTTCTTTTCTCTTTTTTCTTTGTATCTCCCGGTGTAATCTCTACATATCCATCATGGTCGAGTATTGTATTTTTCAATATATATATGCTCTTGTAATCGTCAACATAAAACTGCTCGTGTATTCTGCCTGAATAACGGTTACCTGTTTCCGTTTTCATCATACGTACAGCATTAAAATCTACATATTCTCCATTTAACTGAGTACTCTTGTAATTTCTTTGAATAACAGAGGCAACCGTTTTAGTTTTGCTCTCAGGCCCTTTAAGAAAATCTACTAATTCTTTAATATCGGGTACAAGATATTCATCTGCATCAACTGTTAAAAACCATTCGCCCGTCGCTTTATCTATAACTGCATTTCTCGCCGCAGAAAAATCGTTAACCCATTCAAAGTCAAAAATCACATCTGCATACCTTGAAGCAATTTCACGGGTATTATCAGTAGAGCCTGTATCTGCAATAATCAATTCACAGGGGATTGCCTGTCTCAACGGTGCAAGAGCATTAAGACATTTTTCTAATGAACGTTCTTCATTTTTTACAATCATACCAATGGATAATAATGGTTGTGACATAATTACACCTCATATATTATGTAATAATACTATATTATAGTATATCAAAATGCGTTCTTTTTTACAATAGCCTATAATAAAACACCCTGCCATTCAAAACAAAGCTTTGAACGGCAGGATATCAATATTTTATAAAGTGAAAATTTTATTCTACAGGTTCAGCAGGAGCTGTTGTGTCCGGAACCTCCGGCATCATTTCACCAAAACCGTGAGCAAGGTTTTTCAAAGTGTCCCTGAATAAATCCATGAGCATATCAAATAAAGGGAAAAGAAGATTTGAAATACTGTAGCTGAATTCACTTCTTTCACCGCTGTCTGCTATTTCAGAACCACTTTTTGTAGCTAATTCACTTGATGTTAATTCATATGTACAATAGCTGTCAAGGTCACCCTCATCAAGCTCAATAATTCTTGCGCCCTGAAGCATATTATTGTAATAAGAATGATATGTAGCACCCGGAGTCTGAACAAGATCAACACCGTCAATATCTGCAACGAAGCTGTTAACGTGGTCGTGACCTACAACAACTGCAAGAACATCGCCGCCTTCAACGAGTGCATCCCATTGACCGTCGCTACCGAAGCCTGAACAGCTCTTTTCGAAAATGTAGCCGTCAAACTCATTTACCTTAGGAATATAAGAGTAAACGCCGCCATCATTGAAGTTATATGTAAGCTCGCCCATACTTACAGGACTTTCATAGAAAAGCTCTTCAACAGCTTCTTTAGGAATAATATGCTGGAACATAATTGAAGGAACTACTTCGCCGCCATTTTCCTGTGCAAGAGCATCTCTTGTTTCCTGATACCATTTAATCTGATCTTCTCTTACCCAGTCATAGCCGAGCCATTCACCTTGCGCATCATGAAGTGAAGAACCTGAATCCATAAACCAAAGGTTAAAAGCAACTTCATTACCTTTGCTTGAAAGGATTGTAAGGTTATGGTTTGCACAACCGTGAAGAGCAGGATCTGCATCGTAAGCTAAGCAACCTTCATATTTCTGATACTCAGCCAATTGCTCCTCAAGTGGGAAGTTTTCAACCTCAGGGTCGTGGTTACCAAAAACCAATGAGAAAGGAACTCCTCTTTCAACAATAGGTGTCAATAATTGTTCATAGGCACGAACATCATTTGTCATAATGTTGTCGCCATCAAAAACAATCAAATCAGGCTTTGAATAATCAATAGCTTCTTTAATGAAAGAAATCATTGCTGTTTCAATCGGATATGTGTCCTGTACGTCAGCAAGAACGAGAATTTTGAATGTGCCGTTCTTGTTGAATCTTAATCTGCCGTCATTATCTGCACCGGCAGCAAATGAAGTTACAGATAAAGAAAATAACATACTGACAACCAGTACAATAGAAATAATCTTTTTCATAAAACAATCTCCTATTCTTTTAAAGTCATTTACAATATTTTACTACTAAATCTTTAAAGTGTCTACCCTTTTCTTCAAAATTTTTATAAAAATTATAGCTTGCAGCTGCAGGTGAGAAAAGGCACACACCATTTTCAGGAGTATTTTCCCTTGCCATTATTACTGCTTCTTCCATGTTTTCTGCGTAAAAAGCATTTATTCCTGCGTTTCGCAATCTGACATCATCTAAAATATCATGACCTGTTTCAGGAAGCCCTATTAAATTCTGAATATCACAATCACTGAGGTACTCTATAAAATCGCTGTAATCAATGCCCCTGTCCAATCCGCCGAAAATCAATGTTGTAACATTACCAAGTGCCTTTATTGCACCCATAACAGCAGTCGGTATTGTTGCAATACTGTCGTTATAGTAAGAAGCTCCCTTGAATTTTCCGACAAACTCCATTCTGTGCTCGATGCCTGAAAATTCCTTTACCGCTTTTCTTATACTGTCGTCTGAAACCCCGAAGCACTTTACCGCAGCAACTGCATATGCAATATCCTGCCTGTTATGCGTACCCTTAAGATGCTCTGTACTCTTCCAGAGTTCATTCACAAATTCATTATTTTCAGCATAACTGAAACCAACCTCGACAATACTGCCGTTTATTGCATCTTTCAGATTAAGATTATGTCCTACATCCTGTTCATTGTTGTAAATAAAAAAGTCGTTTTCAGTCTGAAATCTCGTTATATTGAGCTTAGCATTTGCATAGCCGTAAAAACCGTCTTTATAATGATCAAGATGCTCTTCGTATATATTTACAAGAACAGCAACCTTGGGGGATGCCTTTGTAAATTCAAGCTGATGCGAGGACATCTCTATTACCGCAATTAAATCCTCACTCTCATCTGCCTTTTCAAAAACAGGAACACCTATATTACCTATAAGACAGGTATTTTTACCATCAGCCTTCAGCATTTCATAAATCAGTGTTGAAGTGGTAGTTTTACCTTTAGAGCCGGTAATTCCGATAACCGTTGGCTTTGCAAATCTGAGAAACATATCTGTCTGACAGGTTATTTCCGTAGCTTCGGAATATTTCACAGATTCTAAGAATGCAATTCCGGGACTCTTAAATACCAAATCAAAATCATTCAGGTAAGAAAGATAATCGTCACCGCAAATCAAATCAGTATTTTCATCCTCAAGCTTTATAAGATTTTTATCTGCTATTGTGATTTTTTTATCCGGCAAATGTTTTCTTATATAATTATAAGTAGAAACACCTTCCCTGCCGTAACCGAGAATAAGTATTTTTTTGTCTTTTATATATTCAATTATTTGCGACATTGCAACCTCTCCGCAACTAACTTAAATTTAAATTCCCGCTTTTCATTACGGGTAAAACCTTAACGAAAAGCGGACTTTTAATTTATAATTTATTACTCGGCAAAAGCATAGCCGTTTTTACCGTGTTTTTTAACGTAATACATAGCTTCATCTGATTTCTCAAACAAATCATTATAATCCATACCTGTTTCAGGATAAATACCAATACCTATTGAACAGGACATTACCTTATCCTTAGCCTTTTCAAGCTTAACACTGTGGCAAATCTTTTCTATTTCCTTTGCCTTTTCTTCAACAAGCTCCTTTACATCGCCAAGGCCGTTAACAAATATTACAAACTCCTCACCGCCGACACGACCTAAAATATCAGTCGAACGGAATGCAAGCGTCAGCTTACTTGTAAACTCGCGAAGGAATATGTCACCTTCATGATGACCGTATGTATCGTTAAGCATTTTAAAATCATCAATATCAATAAGGAACATTGTACCGGGTTCATTAGGATATTCTTTAATAAGCTCATTGATTTTAAGACCTGTTGAAACCTTGTTGAGGAATCCTGTAAGCTGATCTGTTTCAGCCTGAGCTATAAGCTTCGATTTCTCTTTCTTCTCTTTATCAATATCTGTCATAGTACCTATAAAACGAACTGCATTGCCGTCATTATCAAAAATAGAAGCAAATTTTATACGATACCAGACGCTGTCATTACGTTGATTTATAATTCTTGCGTCAAAGATATTAATTCTCTTTCCTGAAAGTGCATTGCTGACAGCCTCAATGAAAAGAGGTATATCTCTGTGGTCAAAAACATTACCGTATGTAATGTACTCAATTGCATCTTCAACTCTTGTAGCAGTACGAAGAGTACGGAGAATTTTTGGTGAGCACTCCAAAACATCTGATGCAACATCATAATTAAAGAGTATATCATCAGAAATTTCTTCAACGAGCTCATATCTTTCTTTTTCTTCCTGAATTTTCAACTGAAGACGTTTCATTTCAGTAATATCTACAATATTACAAATGAACCTCTGCTCGCCCTCTTTTGCATTATGCGGTTTTCTTACTGAAAAGAGTGCCCAGGCAACATCGCCGTTTTTCTTATTACAACGACATTCGAACTTCTGAACCTCACCCGGTTTATAATCTGTGTTAACACGGGATATAATATTCATAAAGTCATTGTAGTGGAAAAGATTGAGTCTTACCTCAGGTGAAAGTTCTTCATACTCATCTCTTGTATATCCGAAAAGACTGAAAAATCCTTCGTTTGTATATTCAAGCTTAACACCGTCAGCGTGAGGGCAAACCATAGCAATACCCGCAACAGTTTCACTTAAAATCATTTCAAGTTCAACTTTTTCGAGCTCGCTCTCCATCATACCGCCGTATCTCATCTTTTAGTCCCACCTTTGTAGAATTTAGTCAATTTTGCAGACATAAACTATATATATTTGTGATTATAACACATTTTTTTGCATTTAACAAGGTTTTTTTGAAAAGACTTGAATAAAGTAAGAAAATTTTATATAATTTATATGCTATTTACGTCTTAAGTATGTAGAATATTATTATATTATTAATTGGTGAATTATATGTTAGAATTAGTTAATTTGTCATTCAGAGTCAATGATGACGGCGAAAACAAAGAAATTCTGAATGATGTTTCCCTTACCCTTGACGATGGTAAATTTCTTGTTATTACAGGCCCTAACGGCGGGGGTAAATCTACCCTTGCAAAGCTTATTATGGGTATTGAAAAGCCTACAGGCGGTAAAATTATATGGAACGGTACTGACATTACAGATATGTCAATTACTGAAAGAGCAAAGCTCGGAATAGGCTATGCCTTTCAGCAGCCTCCCCGCTTTAAAGGGCTTACTGTAAGAGATTTATTAAGTCTTTCTCACGGCAGCACTTTGC
>JAFVWD010000030.1 GCA_017501865.1 Clostridia bacterium
ACTGTCCGAAGCCTATTTAATAGCCCTTCGGAGCCCACGGAGTATCAACATTCTGATGAACTGTAACTGTTAAAAATGCGTTTTCTGTAAGAGTAAGCTCCTCTAATTTAAAGAGGTCATACTCTTTTTCTTCCTGTGCATTAATATCCAATGACTCTATAACACCCTGCTTCAACAATTGTTTTCCGTTTGTAACCTGCCATTTTAAGAAGCAGGTAGAAAGTGATGTATAATACAAGACACTCTTCACCTTTAACACACCGTTTTCAAATGACATTCTGAAAGGCTCGTACACCTTTTTCATATCAAAATAGCCCGGTCTTAAAGAGCGATCAGCAAAAACAAGTCCGTCAATACAGCAAATACTGTTATTAGGGAAATCACCAAAATCTCCGCCGTAATAATAACGCGGGTTGCCATTATCATCAGGAACAGAAATTGAGTGGTCAGCAAATTCCCATATACAGCCGCCGCAGAAATTGTCGTACTTATCTACTAATTCCCAATAATCATAAACATCGCCTGTTGTCATTGAGCAAACATATTCGCACATATAGAAGGGCTTGCTGTATTGCTCGTCATTAAGATATTTATCTATATAAGTAACACCGGCATACATTCTGCTTTCGACATCTGAAATGTCGCTGAAATTCTCACCTTCAGGAACTGCTTTAAACTCAAGGTGAGAGTTCTCATAGTGAACCAATGCATTTTCATCACGAGACTTAATATATTCTCTCATTGCTCTGTGGTTAACACCGCAACCACTTTCGTTACCGAGTGACCACATAATAACGCACCCGTGGTTCTTATCTCTTTCATAAAGAGTTTTTGCTCTGTCTACATAAGATAATTTCCAATCAGGAGAGGTTGAAAGATATGACCAACGTGTCCAATCCCAATCTGACTCAGTATTAAAGCCCATACCGTGTGTTTCAATATCTGCTTCATTTATTATGTAGAAGCCGAGTGCTTCTGCTATATCATAAAAACGAGGGTCGTTCGGGTAATGTGAAGTTCTTATAGCATTTACATTTGCTCTTTTTAAAAGGAACAAATCTTTAACCATATCTGCCATTGAAACTGCATAACCGCCTGTAGGTGAATTGTCGTGACGGTTAATACCCCTGAGCTTTACTGCTTTGTTGTTTATAAGAAGCTTTTTATCTTTAATTTTTACCTCTCTGAGCGCTAATTGGAAAGGTATTATTTCATCATCCACTGTAATGAAAAGTGTATATACAAAAGGTGCTTCGTCATTCCACATAACAGGATTGGTAATTGGAAGTGTAAACTCTTCTTCTGTAACCTCGCCCTCATCTATGACATCACCTAACGGATTAACAACACCGTAAATTATGCCTTCGTCTGTATCAGTATCACACTTTATGCTAAGGGTACACTCAGAGTAATCGTCATTAAAGCTCTGACGAATTTCTATATCCTTGAGGTAATTTGGATTTCTGCTTAATATGTAAACCTCTCTGAAAATACCTGAAAGGCGGAAATGGTCCTGATCTTCAAGATACGAACCGTCACACCATTTAAGAACAAGCACCTTAATTTCATTTTCACCTGTAGTAACATATTTAGTAATATCGAACTCGCTTGTCGAGTGACTTATCTGACTATAGCCTACAAATTCATTATTTATAAAAAGATAGAAGCACGAAGCAACACCCTCAAAGGTTATAATGCTTTTTCTTTCTGCCATATCTTCTGTAACAGTAAATTTCTTTGTATATAAGCCGCACGGATTTTCATCAGGTACAAACGGAGGGTCAACTTGGAAGGGATAATAAAGATTTGAATAAAGAGGCTTGTCAAAAACGCCTATATCGTAAAGCTGAAAGCATTTTGGTACTTCCACCTTTACATTGTCCTCTTTCAGGCTCTCATCAGAAATCTCTGTATCATATAAATCTTCGAAGCTGTTAAAATATTTAAAATCCCACTCACCTGAAAGGTTCAGAAGATACTCTGAATTATTTCTATCACCTGAAAGTGCACTTTCAAGAGAGTCATACGGAATAAAATATGCTCTCGGAGGTAAAGTATTAATGTGAAGATTAGTTAAATCTTCATGGTAACGTGTAATTTTCATAAAATCACCCTACTTTTAGAATATAGATTTATTCTAACATTTATAATACTGTTTGTAAAGAGAAATAGCTGTATGAATAATTGACAAATCGCTATTATTTTAGTATTATATTACACGATTTATTTTACACCGATAATTGTTAGGAGTAATTCGTATGAAATCAGAAATTTTAAAGCTTTTATGTCGAAATGCACGATATACAAACGAGGAATTGGCAGTTATGCTTGACAGTGATGAAAAAACAGTAGCTGCTACAATTGAAGAATTAGAAAAAGAGGGCTATATAAGAGGCTACAAGGCTGTTATAGACTGGGACAGACTTGGCGATGCTTATGTTTCTGCAATTGTTGAGTTGAATGTTGTACCTAAAGCAGATCTCGGATTTGAAGAGGTTGCCGAAAAAGTTATGTCTTACCACGAGGTAGAATCAGTTTATTTAATGTCAGGCTCTTATGACCTCAACGTTGTTGTTAAAGGTAAAACTCTGCAGGATGTTGCCAGGTTTGTTGCAAGAGAGCTTGCCACTATTGATTCTGTAACATCTACAACAACACATTTTGTTATGAGAAGATACAAAGAAATGGATGTTCATTTGTGTGATATGGAACACGATGACAGGGGGCAATTTTTATTATGATAGATTACGGTAAAGTTTTAAATCCAACCGTAACAGAAATAAAGCCTTCGGGTATAAGAAAGTTTTTTGATATTGCCGAAACAATGGAGGATGTTATATCTTTAGGTGTTGGTGAACCTGATTTCCAGACTCCCTGGAAAATAAGAAAAGCCGGCATCAACTCACTTGAACGCGGCAAAACAAAATACAGTGCTAACAAAGGCTTAGGGCTTCTGCGCCTCGAAATTTCTCGTTATTTAGAAAGAAAATATTCGCTCAGCTACAACCCTGACACAGAAATCCTTGTTACTGTAGGCGGAAGTGAAGCCATAGACGGTGCTATAAGAGCAATTGTCACTCCCGGAGACGAGGTTATAATCCCCCAACCGAGCTATGTATGCTACGAGCCCGTTACACGCCTTGCAGGGGGTATTCCGGTCATTATTGAAACCAAGGCAGAAAATGACTTCAAGGTAACAAAAGAAGAGCTTAAAAGCGTAATTACACCAAAAACAAAAGCTTTAATACTTCCCTACCCCTGTAACCCAACAGGTGCAGTTATGGAAAAGGAAGATTTAGAGGCACTTTACGATGTAATAAAAGATACAAACATAATTGTTATTTCAGACGAAATTTACTCCGAGCTCACTTACGGTGAGACTCCGCACACACCTGTTGCTTCGCTTGATTGCTTCTACGACAGAACAATTACGATAAACGGCTTTTCCAAGGCTTTCTCTATGACAGGTTGGCGTCTCGGCTACTGTTGCGGGCCTGAAGAAATTTTAAGTCAGATAACAAAAATACACCAATACAACATTATGTGTGCGCCGACTACCTCTCAGTATGCGGCAATTGAAGCTTTAAGAAGCTGTGATGAAGAGGTTGAAAGTATGCACGCGGAATACGACAGAAGAAGAAAGCTTATAGTAAACGGCTTCAATAAAATAGGGTTGACCTGCCGTGAACCAAAGGGTGCCTTTTACTCCTTCCCTTGCATAGAAAGCACAGGTCTTACAAGTGAAGAATTCTGCGAAAGACTTTTGAGAGAAAAAAAGGTCGCTGTAGTCCCCGGTACTGCATTCGGTCAGGGTGGCGAAGGCTTTATAAGAGCATCTTACTGCTATTCAGTTGAACACATTATAAAAGCTCTTAAAAGAATTGAGGAATTTGTTACTGAATTAGAAACAAAATAAATGAAACGGCTGTAAAAAACATCAGTTTTTTACAGCCGTCTTTATATTCAATTAAAATATAGCGCGAATTATAATTTCATTGCAACATCCCAAGCCTGCCAGATAACAGTTCTGAGACTTCCAACCTTAAATGCATCGCCGATAACGTGAACGTGCTTACTCTTTTCAGCAACAGGAGCTGAGTTATAACCAACTGAAAGAATTACATTGTCAGCAGGAATTGTTTCTGTCTTGCCGTCCTTAGTCATAATAGTTACACTATTATCTGTAATTTCAGTTGTTTTTGATTCGAGATAAACAGGAACATTCTTTGCCTTGAAGTAATCACGAAGATAGCTTGTATTAGCAAGAGCAATACCCGGAGTTGTAATAAGGTCATCCTGCATTTCAACAATAGCAACCTTTTTGCCATATGTTCTGTGGAGCTCAAGTGCAATTTCACAACCTGTAAGACCACCGCCGATAACAACAACGTTGTCACCTGCTTTTGACATATCGCCTAAAAGGAAATCAACTGCTTCAATTGCTTTGTCTGCACCCTTAATCAGGATTTTCTTTGCAGTAGCACCTGTAGCAACAATAACCTCATCTGCATTAAGAGAAGCTACATCCTTAACCTCATTGTTCATATGAATGGTAATTGCGTCGTACTTTTTAACCTCGCGGTTATACCAAGCAATAAGGTCACGGTCTTTTTCTTTATATGTAGGAGCAGCTGCAGCAATAAATACACCGCCTAATTTGTCTGTCTTTTCATAAAGATCAACCTTGTGTCCGCGTTGAGCGCAAACAATAGCAGCTTCCATACCACCTATACCGCCACCGATGATAGCGATTTTCTTTGACTTCTTAGCAGGTTCAATTTTATATTTCTTAGACTGCATTGTTTTCGGGTTAAGAGCACAACGCGAAAGTCCCATTGTATCCTTGAGGTCCTGTGTATTTGCATGGCCTTTTGATGACGAGAAATTAAAGCAACCGCTGTGACAGCAAATACAAGGTTTAATGTCTTCAATTCTGTCATCAATAATTTTTGTAATCCATTCAGGGTCAACAAGGAACTGACGAGCAACACCCACACCGTCAATTTTGCCATCCTTAATTGCATCTGCTGCAATTGCAGGGTCCATTCTACCTGCGCAAACAACAGGAATATCTACAAACTCTTTGATGTGCGCAACATCATCGAGGTTACAGTTTTCAGGCATATACATAGGCGGATGTGCCCAATACCATGAGTCATATGTACCATTATCAGCATTAAGCATATCGTAGCCTGCATCCTGAAGATACTTAGCAGCCTTTTCAGATTCAGCCATTGCACGACCTGCTTCTTTATAATCCTTACCTTCTACTTCGTCAGGCATTGCACCTTCGCAGAAGCCCTTCATTTTTGACTCAACAGAGTAACGAAGAGATACAGGGTAATCCTTACCGCAGGTTTCTTTAATAGCCTTTACAACCTCAGTTGCGAAACGATAACGATTTTCAAAGCTACCGCCGTAATTGTCTGTACGTTTATTAAAGAATTCAATTGCAAACTGGTCCAAAAGATAACCCTCGTGAACAGCGTGAACTTCAACACCGTCAACACCGGCATCCATACAAAGCTTTGCAGTTTTTGCAAATGCTTCTATAATTTCGTGAATCTGCTCAACTGTCATTTCAGGACAGATAATATCATGTGCCCAACGTGACGGTTGTTCACTCGGAGAAGCTAATTCGTGAGATGTGTCAAGAATAGGCTTAACAAGTGCACGTGTGAATTTATTTTTGTGGAGTGGTGCAACAAGCTCAGTAATAGCCCATGAACGGCCCATACCTGCAGTAAGCTGAACAAAAAGCTTAGCACCTGTTTTATGAATTTCGTCCATAAACTCTTTGAGCTCTTCAAACATTTTAGGATTCTGCCAGAGCCATTTCCCCCAAAAGGTATCTCTTAAAGGAGCAATACCAGGAATAATAAGACCAACATTGTTGTTAGCTCTTTCTAAAAAAAGTTTAGCCGCTTCCTTGTCAAAATGGCAACCGCCGAGCTCAAACCAACCGAAAAGTGAAGTACCACCCATAGGGCACATAACAATTCTGTTTTTGATTTCAACATTACCGATTTTCCAAGGTGTGAACAAAGAATCATATTGTTGATTCATCAAAACACACATCCTTCATTATATTATACATATATAGTGTATAAAAAACTACGTGTAAAGTCAAGGGAAAATCTAAAAAAACCAACTTTTTTCTACCATCCGAACAGTTTTTTTACAGACGGATTTTCATCCCTTCTACACAAAAAAATCCCCTGACACCACAAGTTGTCAGGGGATTTAATCATAATTGGTCGAGACTCAATTCGTAAGCAGGTATAAATTCTTCCAAAAAGATGTTTGCTTCTTCTATTTTTAATTCTACTATCTTTTTCTTCGTAGAACGCTCCGCCTTTTTAAACTCTGAATTACCTGCTTTTCGTTCATCAATACATTTTATGAGTGCGCTTAACTTATCTGCCGCTTTAACCAAAGGCAACAGTTCCTTATCATCCTCACCCGTCAGAACACTTGAAAAAGCACTCTTGAGGTCATCCGGCAGCATTGATACGAGTCTCTCAGTTGCACAGTCCTCTATTTCCTTAAATGCACCAAGTATTTTTTCATTCTGATATTTAACCGGAGTAGGCATATCACCCGTTATGATTTCGTGTGCATCGTGGTAAAGACCTAAGACTGCTGCTCTGTCTGCGTTGTAGCTCTTGTTGAGTCTTGTATTGCCAATAAGAGCAAGTGCATGAGCAATAACCGCAACCTCTTTTGAATGGCTGTCTAAATTTTCACTCTCAGTATTCCGCATTAATGCCCAACGGTCAATATACTTCATTCTTGAGAGCATTGCAAAAAAACTATATCCCATTTTCACAATCCTTAAAAATTAATTCTGAAAGTTTTGATTTCAAACGGTTTGAATTCAGCTTCAACTGTATTTTTACTGTACGAAACTCTTTCAGCACCGTCTTCAATAAGGTTACACTCAACAACATTCTTTATATCATTGCAGAATGTAAGCTTAGCTTTTGTTTTACTGTTCCATGTTTCATATGCACGGACGATAATTCCGTTGCCGTCTTCAGCTGCTTTAACTGTTTCTATAACAATGTTATCCTTATCAGCACTTACAAACGAGTACTCAGATGGAAGAGTACCGTTATTTGCCTTTGCAAACACTGCATATGCCGGATAGTTCACATTGAATGCCTCTTTTACTACATCTGAAGCTGAAACGTGATTTTCGTGAGGATAAACAGAGAACGTAAACTCATGATACTCTCTGTCCTGAACAGAATTCGGTCTTGTCTGACATCTTAAAAGAGTTGGCTTAAGATGCCCGTCTTTAACTGTACAACCGTATTTACAGTCGTTAATAACTGACAAACCGAAGCTGTTATCAGACAAGTCAATCCATTTATGCATAGAAACCTCGAACTGAGCAAAATCCCAAGTTGTATTTTCTGTTGTTGAACGTTCAATATTACCAAACTGAATATCAAATGTCGCTTTTACTGCATTGACATCTACAGGGTAATCCGCCTTAAGAACAACATATTTTTCTTTCCAGTCTGTTTTGTAATCAACATCAATTCTTTCAAGCTCATTATAAATATTATAGTACTCGCTGACAATTGAGTTTCTGAACTTCTTGTCCACCTTATAAACCGCACGTACAGAGCCTTGTTCTACAATCTCTGCATTTATAAATTCAAAATCAAATTCTTTTTCTTCATAATACGGTTTAATATCC
>JAFVWD010000302.1 GCA_017501865.1 Clostridia bacterium
AGACACCCTATAAGGAAGTTTTTTATATGAAGTCCTTGGGAGATATGCCGTATTCAACTATTGCCGATGTCTTCGGCAAGTCTGAAAACTGGGCAAGAGTTACATATTTCAGAGCAAAAAAACAAATAGAAGAAAGGATGAATACAGATGAGTAAAATAAACTGTTCATTAATTAAAGATTTGTTGCCGCTTTATATAGATGACCTTTGCAGTAAGGAATCAACGGAAATTGTCGGTAATCACCTTGAAATCTGTGAGGAATGCAGTAAAGAGTACGAAACATTGAAAGCAGAGCCGGAAGTAAAGCTGCAACAGGACAACTCTCAGGAATTAATTAAAAAGGTCAGTAAAAGATTTGGTAAAGATAAAAAGAAGGCTGTTTTAAAGACTGTTTCGATAATTCTTGCGGTAATTATGCTCTGTGGAGTATTTGCTTTCTTTAAGCTCCCTTTGTATATGGCACAGAACGATTTTCAGAATTCCGGCGTATGTTACCCTGAAAATTATGAGGAGTGGGAAATCTGTAATAACGAAAAGAAAAATTTTACCCACGAGGCAGCTGATTTATATATTGATAAAAAGCACGGCAAATACGAAGTGGTTGATAATAATGAGGTCGTAAACTTAAAGTTTGAGGATGGTAAAGTGATATCTGTTTTTTATATTGATTTTGATGAAATACCGAGTTTTGATGAGGATAAAGAAAGCTTTTTCCCAGGAGAGTCGGCTCTTTACCCGTTTTTGCCGTCGGTTATAAAGCGCGGATTGCAGAATCTCGGTGTTAACACAGATGTAGCCGTAGGCTTTAGTAACGACTTGCAGACTGCCTTAATAAAGCATGCACCACCGAGTGTAAATCTGTTTTCCTCTTATAATGATTACGCAACGGCTTGTGCTTATTACGGTTGCTTTGAGATGCTAATACCTGTTGCTATAGGTCGGGAGTATTATATTTTAGGTGAAAATAATGATTTTACTGCTTGGGGCTGGACATCATTCACAGAAAGCCATACCGCCTATATTTTACAGTATCAGTCGAAAAAGAATTTGAAAAATATTTGTTCAATTCAGGTAATAGGCTTCACCAAAGAGGAAGCACAAGAGATTTTTAAATATGCAGTTATAAAATAAAAAATCACCCAAGGAACTAAAAATTCCTTGGGTGAAAATTTTTAACCGATGAATTTAAGTGTAAGAATCTTTTTACCTGTAATTTCAAAATCAACAAATCCGTCATTTGAAATGTCGAGTTCTTTTTCGTCGAGCTCTTCGAGGGTGACAAGCTTTACTTGTGACCATTTTTTGCCGGAGTATTCAGGTAACTCAAATTCTGCTTTTTGTCTTTCAACAGGAGACTGAACCTTTTCTATAGGTGCAATGCCACCGTTGAGACGGATTGAGTTTTTAACAGCCTTATCAGATGGGTTGAAGAGTCTTACAACATAGCCTTCGCCGTCCTCGCTCTTTTTGACAGCGCTGATGTTAAGGTTTTCTGTCTTTAACTCAATGAAAGAATGTGTTGTCGGGTTTTTACCGTGAGCAGTAGGTGCAATCTGGCCGCCTGAAAGATAAAGATTGAATCTTTCGCTTTCTTGCCATACATTGCCTTCTTCCCAATTGCCCTTGTGTGGCATAAATGCATAACGGAAAGTGTTTTTGCCTATGCATTGTGAACCTTTATCCCAATCGTTGTAGTTCTGCATATCTTTAGTAACGCAGATTCTGAGCGGGTAAGCACGAAGGAGTGAAAGGTAAACTGTGTTTTCTTCGTCATCAGCAGCCTCATAAGCTTTGAGACCTGTGTTGAGAAGCGCCACACCGTTCTTGCCGTCGGTGATGCTTACAAATGAGTTCATTGGGTGCTCTGTCATCGGAGGCTCATCATAAAGAGAGTAATCAGGAGCCTGAATCGGTCTTGAAACAACATCGAACTGACCTTGAGAATCTGCGTGAGTAGCTTTTATGCCTGTTGGGAAGGCTACCTGTAAGTAGTGGTCTTCGCAACGGTTGTTTATTGTTGTTTCAATTTCAAGATATCTTGAACCTTTTCTTAATGTAACTACTGATTCAATATCAACAGGAAGCTTATGCTCGCTTCTTGTTTTTTCATCGTCAGCTTTCTTTTCAGGAAGGAGCCAACGCATTTTAATTCTGTAGCTTGTTTCAAACTCGCCTTCGTAAATGCGGGTAACAGTTGCCTGTTCGCCGAGAGTTGTGAAAACCTCGTCTATTTCAGGTGAAACGTGCTGCCATGGATTACCGATTTCACCGCTGTCCTTGAAGTAGCCTAAGTTTTTATACTCTTTACCTGTTTCTTTGTCTGTTACATTATAAGTACCGTTGTGGTTAAATGAAACCTTTAAAAATTCATTTTCCATAACGTTTGTTGTTTTAACGAGGGTAACAGGAGTTGTAGCACGTACGTTGTAAAGCGGACGTATTTTAAGTGTTTTATAACCCATTGCAGGAACACCGCTTACCTCCAAAGCAAGATAATACTGCTCTGTGTGAAGAACGTTTGCTGTATCATTAGGATTCTGGATAATCTGAGCATTTGATTTGTTTGTAGTAATAACCTGATATTTGATTTGTGAACCATCATCATCAAGTATTTCAAAGCTGTCAGCCTTCCATTCAGCAGGAATTTCAACTCTTACATTTACAGTTTCACATCTCTTGAACGGAGCCGGGTTAAAGAGAACAACTGCAACATCATTTCTGTCCCATGAAGAAAGGTTTATATCACCGGCAACATCCATAAATGCTCTTTCATAAACGCACATAGAGAGCTCGCGTGACTGTCTGTAACGTGACATAACATCCTCATAAACAACGTCACGTCCGCAAGCGCCGATGCTGTCGTGACCGTGGTTTTGAAGAAGGTAATTGTAAGAGAGATCAATAAAGTTCTGTTGGTAAGGTGCACCTGAGAGAGAAGCGAAAACTGACATAGGTTCAGCATAGTTTATAAGTCTTCTTTCAGTGTCAAAGTTCTCTTGCTTGATATATGTTCTTGCAGAGAGAATCCAACCGCAAAGCTCACTTACACTACCCTTTGTATACGGGTCGCGCATTTCACCTTTTAAAACAGGAGAATCATCCTTGAAATTATCAATAATGCCTTGCTCCATTTCTTTTAATGTGCTGTGGAATACATTTGCTTCAGGAAGAGCATCATTCAAATCTTTTACAAGCTGTACTTCTCTTTCATCAGGACAGGATGAGTCGTGGCCTATTGACCAGAAGCGGTGATTTGTTGTCCAGTCGTTATCCTGCTCCTTCATTGCCTGTTCAGCACGTGCCTGAATATTTTCCTTGTGATACTCATAGAATGGGTGAGTGTATTGGTAGTCCAATTTCCAGTCGCGATCAACAAACTTAAATACACCGTTGTTATCGTTCCAGAGCATATCTCTGTTGTTTTCATCCTTCTGATTGAAGTAAACAGGTCTCTGGACAACATACCAAATGTTGTAACGCGGTCTTTTTGCAAGACGTGAAGCATAAATGCGTGTTCCGTCAGGACTTTCCCAGAAAAATTCTGATTTAGGAGCCTTGTATTCATTTATGCCGCGATAGAATGAAGCAAAATTAATTCCGAAGCCTGAATAAATCTGCGGGAGCTGAGAAATCTGACCCCAACCGAATGGAGAATAACCTGTTTTACTTATTCCGCCCATTTCTTTACCGATTTTATGACCTAAAAGAAGGTTTCTTATAAGTGCTTCGCTACCTACGGTGAATTCATCAGGAAGGCAGAACCATGGGCCGACTGCAATTCTTCCTTCTTTTATGTATTTTTGAAGCTTTTCTTTTTTTTCAGGATACACCTCGAGGTAATCCTGAATAGGCATTGTCTGTGAATCTAAGTGGAAATGCTTATAATCAGGATTTTTGTCCAAGATATCAAGAAGCATATCGAGCATATAACCAAGTATATACTGAGTTCTTCTTGCGGAAAAACGCCATTCTCTGTCCCAGTGGGTATTAGATATAAAATGGCATTGGATTTGTTCGTTGTTTTTGTTTTCCATAATTACACCTCGTTTTTAACCTTTTATAATTTTCATAATCTCACTGAAGTTGTCGCAGAAATGAGTACAAACTGCTTTAGTACCGCTTGATTCAATATTGCCGCCCGCGATGCCGATTGTAGTGTAGCCTGCAAGTCTTACAGAGCAAGCACCTGCACCGCT
>JAFVWD010000303.1 GCA_017501865.1 Clostridia bacterium
AATATAATGGTATAAGAATATTAAAACAGGATGAATGGGAAACAATTTGTTCTTTTATTATTTCACAAAATAATAATATTCCGAGAATTAAAAAAATAATTGAAAATTTATGTGAAACCTTCGGTGAAAAATGCGGTGAGGGTTACTCATTCCCAAAAGCAGAGACTCTTGCAAAATTAGAGGTTGAAGATTTGGATGTTTTAAGAGCAGGCTTCAGAAGTAAATATATTTTAGATGCTGCACAGAAGATAGCTTCCGGTAAAGTTGATTTAGAAGCTATTAAAAAAATGGATTTTGAGAATGCAAAATCTGAATTGATTAAAATTAAGGGTGTCGGAGAAAAGGTTGCCCAATGCTCTTTGTTATATGGTTTTGCAAGAATGGAGGCATTTCCTGTTGATGTATGGGTAAAAAGAATAGTCAGCGAGCTTTACCCTGAAGGCTTGCCGGAGTGCATAAACGGCACACAGGGTATTGCCCAGCAGTATCTTTTCCATTGGCGCAGAAATCTTGAAAAATAAATAATGGTTTTATGTTTATACCGAATTTTGCTTTGAATTTGCTTGAGGTTAAGGCATACAAAAAGCTATGTAAAAGTTGTTGAAAAGTCACAAAAAGAAATATGATTGTTGAAAGTGTACAAATTCTATTGACATTCTCGGTAAAAAATGTTATTATTGCAACAGAAACAATAAAACACGCAAAGGGGATGTTTCTATGAATATTACTATTATCGGTCGTAAATGTAATCCGAGAGAAGATTTTCGCGGCAGAGCTGAAAAAAGGCTTTCTAAAGTTGAAAAGCTATTCGGAGAAGATGCTTTAGCGAAGGTTACAGCAACAGTTGAAAAAAATTACCAGAGTGTTGAAGTAACTGTAAATAAAAACGGAATGATTTTCCGCGCTGAAGAACGAGCAGAAAATATGAACGATGCCCTTGATGAGTGTGTTGACTCTCTTGTTCGCCAGATTCGTAAGAATAAAACCCGTTTGGAAAAGAAGCTTCGCGCTGTTTCGTTTGAGGATTTTGTTGTTCCGGATGTTGAGGAAGAGGAAGAGTTTGATTTAATTCGTGAAAAAACAGTTGCTTTAAAGCCTCAGAGTGTTGAGGAAGCAATTTTGCAAATGAACCTTTTAGGACATCAGTTCTATATGTTCTTAAATTCTGAGACAGACACAATAAACGTAGTTTACGAACGTAAGGATTCAGGCTACGGCTTGATTGTTCCTGATTACGGTGATTAATCATCGGTATAAATTGTATCTTACACAATTCTAAGATTTTGTGTGTAATTATCTTTTTTTCATTATTCCTTTCTTTGTGAGGCAGAGTGCTCAGGCACTCTGTCTTGCTTTTTATGAAAAAACAGCCGAAAAAGGGCGAGGTCGCCGTTTTTCGACTGTGAATTTTTGTATTTGTACTGAATTATGCATTGTAAAGCGGGAATTTATTGCATATCTCAGTTACTCCGTTACGTATGAATTCTATGTTTTTGTCGTAGTCTGTTGCTGCTAATTTAATGAATTCAGCAATTTTAACCATTTCATGTGCTTCAAAACCTCTTGTGGTGGTTGCCGCAGTACCAATGCGGACACCGCTTGTAACAAAAGGCTTTTCAGGGTCATTCGGAATAGAATTCTTATTTACTGTAATGTAAACACTATCAAGGCGATGCTCTAATTCCTTACCGGTAATTCCGAGAGAACGTAAGTCGAGGAGCAAGAGATGATTATCTGTACCGTTGGAAACCATATCAATACCCTGTGCACAAAGAGAATTTTCGAGTGCTTTAGCATTGGAAATAACTCTCTTACCATATTCCTTGAATGAAGGTAAAAGTGCTTCGCCGAAGCAAATTGCCTTTGCGGCTATTATGTGCATTAAAGGACCGCCTTGTATTCCCGGGAATATAGCTTTGTTAACTTTTTTAGCTATTTCTTCATTGTTGGTAAGAATGAGACCGCCTCGCGGACCGCGAAGTGTTTTATGGGTTGTAGAGGTTACAACATCTGCGTATGGAATCGGTGACGGATGCATACCACTTGCAACAAGACCTGCTATGTGTGCCATATCAACCATAAACAGAGCGTTTACACTATCAGCAATTTCTCTTATTTTCTTGAAATCTATTGTTCTCGGGTATGCGGAAGCACCGGCAACTATAAGCTTCGGCTTACATTCCTTTGCTTTTTTCTCAAGTGCTTCGTAATCTAAATACCCATTTTCGTTAACACCGTAGCTTTCAAAGTTGAAATAACTACCGCTTACGTTTACAGGGGAGCCGTGGGTTAAGTGGCCGCCATCAGCGAGGCTCATACCCAGAACTGTGTCGCCCGGAGTTAAAAGTGCAAAGTAAACTGCAAAATTTGCTTGAGATCCTGAATGAGGCTGAACGTTTGCAAATTCGCAACCAAACAGCTTTTTAGCCCTTTCAATTGCTATATTTTCAGCTACGTCAACACATTCGCAACCGCCGTAATATCTTTTGCCCGGATACCCTTCAGCATATTTGTTAGTGAGTATGCTACCTGAAGCCGCCATAACTGTAGGTGAAGTGTAGTTTTCACTTGCAATAAGCTCAATGTTTCTTGTCTGACGTGCCATTTCGCTGTCGAAGGCTTCAAACAATTCAGGGTCAGAGTTCTTTAAAAGTTCAAAATTTTCATTAAAATAATTCATTTTACTTACTCCTGTTTTAAAGTGTGTTAGTTAAAACATATAAAAATAAATCTTAAGTCCTATATATATTACAACAATGAACATCGGATTTCAATATTAATTCTTCCGTATTGTGCTAATTTATAAAAGTTTTTATAATCTGACGAAAAGGAGTTGATATATTGAGTTTTTTTTGGAATTTTTAATATTGAGTTATGGCAAAATAATGTTATAATTATTATGAGCAGATTCAGTTCTTATATAATTGTATTATATAAAAGGAGTTAGTTTATGACAGTTAACGAGTTAAAAAAATTAATTGTTGAAGAGGCAAAAAAGAGAAATACTCTTATTCTTGCGCATACTTATCAGAATCCTGATATAATAGATATTGCTGATGTTACGGGGGATAGCTTCTTTTTAAGCCAGAAGGCAAAAGAATTAAATGCTGATAGAATTATTATGTGCGGTGTCAGATTTATGGCGGAAAGTGTAAAAATTCTCTCGCCTGAAACAGAAGTTATATTGCCTGTGCCCTCTGCAACCTGCTTAATGGCTGAACAAATTTCTCCTGAAAGGGTGCGGAAATTCAAGTCTGAAAATCCGGGAACGGCAATAGTTGCTTATATAAATACAACAGCTGCATTAAAAGCAGAATGTGATGTTTGCGTAACAAGCTCATCTGCTTTGAAGATAGTAAGAGCCTTGCCGAATAAGGATATTCTTTTTATACCTGATAAAAATTTAGGCTCATATGTAAAAAAACAAATTCCTGAAAAAAATATAATTTTATGGGATGGTTATTGTCCTGTTCACAATAAGCTCACTAAGGAAGATATTATAAATCTCAAAAGAGAGCATCCTGATGCTGTTTTTGCAGTGCATCCGGAGTCTCCGGAAGAGGTGCTTGAGTATGCCGATATGATTGGGGCAACCTCAGAAATTATAAAATATGCAAAGTCACATAACGGTAAGGTTATAATCGGAACGGAAAAAGGTGTTGTTGACTACCTTTCAACTCACGAAGAAAATGGTGAAAGATTCATTCAGCTCTCAAAAGAAAAGCTTGTTTGTGAAGATATGAAAATTACTACCCTTGAAGATGTTTACAGAGCGGTAAAGGGCGAGCAGGGCGAAAGCATTGAATTAGATGAGAGTTTAAGATTAAAAGCACTTGAGAGTATAGAAAAAATGTTGGAATTAGGTTGATTATTATGAAACTTTCAAAATTGAAAAATTCATATGATGTTATTATTGTCGGCAGCGGAATTGCCGGGCTTTATGCGGCGCTGAATTTTCCTGAAAGTGTCAGTGTTCTTATGCTTTCAAAGCAGGAAAGACACATTTCAAACAGTTCGTTAGCTCAGGGCGGTGTAGCTTGTGTGCTTGATACTGAAAATGACAGCTTTGATTTTCACATTGAAGACACCTTGATTGCCGGTGGGCGAAAAAATGATATTGATGCAGTAAGAACACTTGTAGAAGAGGGTCCGCGTGATGTGTTGCGCACCATTGAGTACGGTGTTGAGTACGATCGCGATGAAGCAGGTGAGCTTATTAAAACTCTTGAGGGTGGTCACTCAAAAAGGCGTATAGTTCACCACAAGGATACTTCCGGTAAGGAAATGGTCGACAAGCTTGTTATGGCTGTTGAAAAGCTTCCCAATGTTACCCTTTCAGACGAGACAATGGTCACATCTATGCAAAGAATAACGAACGGCTTTAAGGCAACTATAATGCATGGTGATGAATTCAGACAAATATTTTCATCATTCTGTATTCTTGCCTCAGGAGGAATAGGAAGGGTTTATAAATATACTACAAATCCATCTGTTGCAACGGGTGACGGAATAAGACTTGCTTATGAAATGGGTGCTTCAATTAAAAATCTGAGTTATGTACAGTTTCATCCTACAGCCTTTAATGGTGCTAACCGTGAGCAGTTTCTTATAAGTGAAGCGGTAAGAGGTGAAGGGGCATATCTACTGAATTGTAACAAAGAGCGTTTTATGGACAGGTACGATGAGCGTCTTGAATTAGCACCGCGTGATGTCGTTTCACGTTCTATAATAATGGAGTCACGCAGATTAGGTAATAACAGCTTTTACCTTGATATACGTTATAAGGGTGAGGAATACCTGAAAAAGAGATTTCCGGGGATTTATGCGGGTTGTTTAAAACAGGGTGTTGACATAAGCAAAGATTTAATACCTGTTTTCCCGTGTCACCACTACTTAATGGGCGGTATTGAGACCGATTTGAATGCAAAAACAACCTTGCCGAGGCTTTACGCGGCAGGTGAATGTGCGTGTACAGGTGTGCACGGAAAAAATCGACTTGCGAGTAACTCTCTTCTGGAAGCGCTGGTTTTCGGCAGACGTGCGGCTGAGGATATTGTAAGGTGTATTAATGCTAATTTCTATGCTGTAAAGGAGCAAAAAGAAGAGGCTATAGATTACAAAGGAGCACCGTTACCAAAGGGAACAAGGACAGAAATAAGAGAAATAATGCAGAAGGCATATTTTGTTATTCCTGATGAGGGTGCAATACATGAAGGTAAAAGGCGAATAGAAGCGATTCTTAACAGATTAAGAAACGGGAAATTTGCTGTGAACGTTGATTATTGCGAGGCATTATCACTTGCAACAATTGCTTATATTATTTTAAGGGAGGCAGACAGATGATTTTACCTCAGTTTTATGTTGATGATCTTATAAAAAAAGCAATAAGTGAAGACATTAATTATATTGATGTTGCGACAGATTATTTGCTTGATGAAAATGAAGTCAGTACCGCAAAATTTATAGCGAAGGCAGATGGTGTGCTTTGCGGAATAGAAGTTGCAATGCGCGTTTTCCAACTGCTTGACAATAGTTTTAACTATAAATTATATCAAAAAGACGGTAATTATATCAAAAAAGGCGATGTAATCGCTGAAATTTCGGGCAAAACAGTATATCTGTTAAAGGGAGAAAGAACTGCTCTTAATCTTCTTCAGCATATGAGTGGTATTGCTACGCTTACAAATGAGTGTGTAAAGCAGATAGAAGGAACAAATGCGACTATTGCAGATACAAGAAAAACATTACCGGGACTTCGTTCTCTCCAAAAATATGCAGTAACCTGTGGTGGAGGCAGAAATCACAGGTATAACTTATCTGACTGTGCTATGCTCAAGGATAATCATATAGATGCGAAAGGCGGAATTACTCCTGCAGTAGCAGCATTGCGCGAAAAAATAGGTCATACTGTTAAAATAGAGGTTGAAACCAGAACTTTAGATGAGGTGAAGGAGACTCTTAGTGCAGGTGCTGACATCATAATGCTTGATAATATGGATAATGATACTATGGCAGAAGCAGTTAAACTTGTAAACAAGAAAGCTTTGCTTGAGGCTTCCGGTAACTTAACACCTGAAAGGCTTCGTTCAGTTGCACTTCTTGGGGTGGATATTCTTTCAATCGGTGCTTTGACTCATTCAGTTTCAGCTTTTGATATTTCGATGAGAATGGCTTAAATAATAGGCTTCACGTGGTTTGTATTTTTACATAGTCTAAAAATATCGACCTTGACTAAACGCGAAAAATGAAATATAATAAATCATCGGTAAAATGGGCAGTCGCGGATGTGTTTTCACAGACGAGGAAAGTCCGGGCATCACACGGCAGAGTAACGGCTAACGGCCGCCGAGGGTAACCTTAGGGAAAGTGCAACAGAGATATACCGCCGATTTTTCGGTAAGGGTGGAAAGGCGAGGTAAGAGCTCACCGGGATATTGGAGACAATATTGCCATGTAAACCCTACTTGATGCAACACCGACAGGGGAGTTTGCCGGACAGCGATTTTCGCAACCCCGAAGGGTGGCTTGAACCTTGTGGCAACGCAAGGTCTAGATAGATGATTGCCTTAAACGACAAAACCCGGCTTACAGTTTTACCGATACCAAAAAACCACTTTGCATATGCAAAGTGGTTTTTTGGTGTAAAAATATTTGACTATTTGGGGTTACCCCAGTTATTTATCTCTTTCAAATAGGTTAATCCTATATCACCAGCACTACCTGTATCCGTAATTTCACAATAAGAAAACTCACCATTATGCTTGTATCCACCGTTATTGTCAACTTCAAGAATACATACATAAAATTTATTTCTTACAGTACCGCCAAAACTGTTTTCAGCAGTTACATCAAGATAAACTATAGCTCTGCCGTAACTATCCTTCTCTACTATATACGAGTCGTGTAAGGTAGCCGAATATGGATTTTTCAAGATTTTACAAATAAAATCTTCTGCAGCACTAAGATATTGTTTATCTTCTTTTGATACTAAAAAATTAAATGATGAAGATGTGTTTGTAACATTCATTACTAAAACAAAAGTAATTATACCTACAATTAAAGGAAACAAAGCTCTGATTAAATTTCTTTTTGGTAAATGTTGAGGTTGTGTGGTTGGTTGTTCAGTTTGAAGTGCTTGATTTTCTTCCATAATCTATCCTCTCATATGTAATATTTTAATAGTTATACACAGTTGTGTTTCTTGCATAGAAATTGTAGGTATTATTACTCAAATTCATTGTGAAACAGTAATTGTTATCTCTGTC
>JAFVWD010000304.1 GCA_017501865.1 Clostridia bacterium
CGGAGCCCTGTCTTTTTCTCTGTCAAATTTAAGAGCAACCGCAAAGTGTGTAGGGTTACGAATAACAACATCGGCTTCCGGAACATTTTGCATCATACGTTGACGTGAGCGCTGTTGCTGCAGGTTTCTCTGTCTGCCCTTAATCTGCGGGTTACCTTCTACCTGCTTATATTCGTCTTTTATTTCTTGTTTGCTCATCTTCATATTCTTTTCATAGTCCCACCATTGATACAGGTAGTCAGCAGCTGCTAAAAACACAAATGCTATACCCGACTTCAGAGCAACATCCATAATAATGCCACCTGTTTTAGACATTGCCGAAACGGCGGTCATATCCATTAAAGCCGGTAAAGTAGCTACCTCATCTATAAGGACTGTGTAAACAACATAAAGTAAAACTATAATTTTAAATAATGATTTTAAAAGCTCAACTACCGCTCTGACAGAAAACATTTTCTTTATACCCGTAAAGGGATTTATTCTGTTGAACTTAGGAGCAAATGCTTTTGCTGAAAAAAGCAACTTAGTCTGCGCCATAGTAACTACTATGGCAACCAGAACTGATATAAGAACTAACGGCATTGCCGTTTTTAAAAATGTAAAACCTAAATCTGTAAATATTATAGCAATATCAGAAGCCTCGAAAACTTCTTTCGTTCCCGCTAAGCTTATATATCGTTTTATTAAGTCTTGCGTGCCGGAAAAAATCGTGGGTGCAAAAACTTTAAGACCATAAAATGTGGTAATAAGCGAAACAGCCGTTACGGCATCCTTACTCAGAAAGACGTTACCTTTCTTTCGTTCGTCTTTTCGCTTTTTGGGCGTCGCCTTTTCGGTTTTCTCACCCGCCATTTTTTAACCACCACTTTTCACAGTAAGAATAAAAACAAAGTAAGCTTCACTGACAACTATACAGTTTTAAACATACTATAAAGATTATCGTTTAATATGTCTATATAGTTTTCCATAAAATTCCCTACCGGAACAGCGAAGAGGAATAACAATATGAATCCGAGAAATATTTTCATCGGAAAATGGATTGAAAATATATTAATCTGCGGTGTTAATTTCATTAATATGCCCATAGCAACCTCCAAAACAAAAGTTGCTACAATAAATGGTATGCACAGCTTTATTATAAGAGCAAATGCCGAAACGAACATTGTCATAAGAAACTCTGCCGTATTCTGCCCTATAATAACTGCACCGACAGAAACCATATCGTAAGAAGAAACCATTATTCTGATAAATGTCAGATGGCTGTCTGTTGCAAAAAAATACATAACAAACAGCAACTGAAACAAATTACCTGAAAATGAAACCTGAATATTTGTACCCGGGTCAAAAGCCTTAGCCATTGAAAGACCAAAACCCATATCTATTATATCACCGGCTGCAAAAAGCATATAATAAAAAATCTGGAAAATAAGTCCGAACACAAAGCCTACAAGAAATTCCTTAAGCATTGCAAACAAGAAAACCAAGCCATCAAAGCCTTCTACACCCGAAACATCGAGTGTCGGTGTTATTATAAGAGTCAAGCCCAAAGCAAGAGCAATTTTGACTGATGAAATAACATTTTTTCTTGCGAGCAAGGGGTTAAAGAATAGCATAGAACCCATTCTGCAAAAAACGAGAATGTAGGTGCCGAGACCTTCAACTATTATCTGCCCTGACATCTACTACAACCCCGCCATATAACTCACTAGATATTGGAAAAACTCCTGAATGTTCGTAACCATCCATGAACCGCCCAAAATAAGGATAATTCCTATAATGAGAATTTTAGGTGCAAATGAAAGAGTTTGCTCGTGAATCTGTGTAGCTGCCTGGAAAATAGCAATTACCAAACCCACAACAACACTTATAATAAGCATTGGAGACACAAGCTTTATAATCAAAAGTATTGCTTCTCTGAATATTACAAGAGCATCTTCTTGTGTCATTTTGCAAAACCCCTTTCACTAAAATTTTAATAAATACCAAAGCTTAGCTAATTAAAGCTCGTTATCAGCATTTCAATAAGCAGACTCCAACCGTCAACCACAACAAAAAGCATTAGCTTAAATGGTAAAGATATCATCGACGGCGGCAACATAACCATACCCATTGACATAAGGGTACTCGATACAATCATATCGATTATAAGGAACGGCAGGAACAACAGGAAACCCATTGTAAATGCACGTTTTAATTCACTTGTTATAAAAGCAGGAACAATTACAGATAAATCTAAGTTCTTCAAAGATTCTGTATTTCCGCTTTCAACAACATCCTCATCACCTGATAAGGATAAAAACATATCTAAATCTTTATCTTTAGTTTGCTTTAGCATAAACTCCTTAATCGGATCCTGCATTTTTTCCAAAGCAACCTCTTCTGTTATTTTGCCTTTTTGTAAAGGCTCTATAGCCTCAGTATTTATTGTAGAAATAACAGGAGACATAATAAATAACGAAAGTGCCAACGCAAGACCTATTATAACCTGGTTAGGCGGAGTTTGTTGTAAACCGATAGCATTCCTCAAAAACGACAGTACTATAACTATTCGCGTAAAGCTCGTCATCATCATAAGTAATGACGGTGCTAACGCAAGCAATACAAACAAGAACAACAGCTGTAATTCGCTCATTGCACCGTCTTTTGCATCGCTGTTAACATCAACACTAACTGATGCGGCATTTGCAGTAACTGCGAAAAGAATAGTAAAAACAGTTATGGCAACCGTTAAAACAATAAGCCGTCCCCACAACCGTTTTATCTGTTTAGAGTGAGGAGAAGCATTCTTTTTTGAATGCACGGGATTATTTTTCATTGTCTGCATCACCCTTCCCCTCATTCTTCTTATTCAATAAATTATTATACGCGTCTGTGAAGAAGGTCATAAAGCTTGTTTCTCCAGCTTGAGAAATATTTTTCTCAGGAAAAAGTGAAGCATCCATTTCTTCAATCTTTGTAACGCTGTGTGCTGTAAATGCTAAAAGAAACACTTTATCGGAAACCTTGGCTAAAGCAAGTGATTGGTCCTTGCCAACCGCCATTCGCTCTATTATTTCAATATTTCTTGCATCACCATATTTAGGCTGATATTTTTTAGAAAGAAATTTTGAGAAATAATAAGCTCCGACAAAAACGGCAAGCATAAGGACTAACGTACCAATTCCCTGAAGAACTGTTAACACACCTTGCCCCATACAAAGCCCTCTCTTAATTTATTATTATAAAGGTAAAATCTTAGTAACAGTCTGAACAATTCTGTCTTGTTTAAATGGTTTAACAATGAAATCAAGAGCACCTAATTTAATTGCTTCCATAACCATTGACTCCTGTCCCATAGCTGAGCACATAACTACCTTTGAGTTAGGGTCAATTTGCTTAATTGCAGCAAGTGCCTCAATACCGCTCATATTAGGCATTGTAATGTCGAGGAGAACCAAGTCAGGCTTATGCTCCTGATAAAGTTCAACAGCCTGAGCGCCGTCACCTGCTTCAACAAAATCAGTATAACCTACACCACTTAAGTGGTTTTGAATCATCTTTCTCATGAAACCTGCGTCATCAGCTAATAAAATCTTATACATAAAATCTTCCTCTTTTCTTATTATAATGAATTACCAAGTGAATCTAAAAGTTCTTTTGCACCGACAATTTCTGTTACACGAACACCGAAATTATCGCCGACAACAATAACATCGCCGTAAGCAAGTAACTGACCGTTAACAATAATTTCTGCAGGAGCACCTGTTTGCTTGTCAAGCTCAATTACTGTACCCTGACCAAAGTCCATAATGTCTTTGATTTTCTTTCTTGCTTTACCTATTACAACTGAAATCTCAAGCTGTACACCCATAAGCAAGTTAAGATTTCCGCTATATGGATTTTGCGGCATACCGACCTTTTTACCAAAATCAGGGAAGTCTGCATTTTTAATTGTTACAGACGGATCCTGTTGCATAGGAGCATTGTACATAGGCTGTTGCCCCATCATTCCGTAATACGGATTCTGCATATTTGGCATCATACCTTGCGGATTGTACTGATTCTGGTACATTTGCTGCATATATTGTTCCTGACCCATCATAGGAGGCTGACCATACATTGGCGGCTGACCCTGATTCATAGGCGGAGCTTGTTGGTATGCATCCTGCGGGAACTGAGGTGCCTGCGGTTGTTGCATCTGCGGAGCAGGTGCGGGTGCAGGTGCTTCTACCACCGGAGCCGGTGCAGGAGCA
>JAFVWD010000305.1 GCA_017501865.1 Clostridia bacterium
AATGGAGTTTCTTATGAATTACGATTGCAAAAAGTTAGCAAATCTTCTTTTTCCGGATGTTACAAAAACGGTGGAAGATTTAGAAATTCAATATCCTGAAAGAGGCTTAAAAGAAGGGGCAAGGGTTACACGCTTTGCACCGAGTCCTACAGGCTATCTTCATATAGGTGCGTTTTACACAGCACTCGTTAATTTGCTTACCGCAAAAGCATCCGGGGGAGTTTCATACCTGAGAATTGAAGATACCGATAAAAAACGCGAAGTGGTTGACGGTGTTTCAGCAATTGTTGACGGCTTCAGAGAATTTGGTGTTGAATTTTCAGAAGGTGTAACAGGCTTCGGAGCGGAAAGCGGGAATTACGGACCGTACACCCAAAGCCTTCGTGCGGAAATATATCACATTGTTGCCAAAGCATTAGTGGAAAAAGGACTTGCATATCCGTGCTTCTGCACATCAGATGAATTAACTGAGTTGCGTTCAGTTCAGGAAAAGGATGGTGCATTAATTACCGGTTATTTCGGTAAATATGCAAAATGTCGTGACTTGACATTTGAACAGATTGAAGAAAATATAAAATCAGGCAAGCCGTATGTTTTGCGCTTTTATTCAGAGGGTGATGAAACCAAGAGGATTATGTTTGAAGATATGATTCGCGGTAAAATTGAAATGCCTGAAAATGTTATAGATGAAGTTTTACTTAAATCAGACGGAATACCTACTTACCATTTTGCACATATCTGCGATGATCATTTTATGAGAACTACACATGTTATACGCGCAGAAGAGTGGTTGTCATCTGTTCCGAAGCATATTGCTATTTTTAAAGCCTGTGGCTTTAAGGTTCCGAAATATGCACACGTTTCACAGGTTATGAAGCTTGATGAGGAAGATGGTAATAAACGAAAGATTTCAAAAAGAAAAGACCCTGAAGCAGCGGTAAGTTATTTCTTCGAAGCAGGCTTCCCGAAGGAAAGTATTCTTGAATATCTTTTAACCTTAATAAATTCTAACTTTGAAGATTGGCGCAGAGCTAATCCGACTGCGGATATTTATTCATTCCCGTTCAATCTTAAAAAAATGAGTCCATCAGGCTGCCTTTTTGATCTTGTTAAATTAAATGATATAAGTAAAAATGTTATATCAGTTATGAAGGCTGACACGGTTTATAGCCTGATAAGCGAGTGGGCGCAAAAATATGACGCAGATTTCTTTAATGTATTTACAAGGGATAAAGATTTCTCTACAGAGATGGTTAACATTGACAGGGAAAGTGCAAAGCCACGTAAAGATATAGCAAAATGGGAAGAGGTTAAAGAGTATTATTCATATATGTTTAATGAGTATTACGTGCCGAATTTTGACCTTCCCGAAAATATTGCGGCAGATGATGCAGAGGCTATATTGGCGGAATATATTAAAGTGTATGATAATAATGACGATAAAGATACATGGTTCAGTAAAATCAAATCTCTTTGCGAACCATTGGGCTTCACTCCTAATGTTAAGGAATATAAGAAAAATCCTGAACAATTCAAAGGCCATGTAGGCGACGTTTCTACTGTAATCCGTCTGGCTGTTACAGGCAGAAAAAATACACCTGACCTTTATACGATTATGAAGCTTTTAGGAAAAGATGAAGTAATTAAAAGACTTAAGGAGAAAAACAAATGGAAGAAATAATAAGCACTGAAGGAATGTCAAATTTTATTCACGACATTATTGATGAAGAGTTGCGTGAAGGTGTAAATACACGCGTGCAAACCCGTTTTCCGCCTGAACCGAATGGTTACCTTCATATAGGTCATGCAAAGGCTATTTGCATAGACTTTATGACAGCGTTGAAATATAACGGTGTTTGTAATTTAAGACTCGATGATACCAACCCTGCTAAAGAGGATCTTGAGTATGTTGAGTCAATTAAAGAAGATATTGAATGGTTAGGCTTCAAGTGGGATAAATGCCTTTTTGCCTCAAGCTATTTTGATTTTATTTATGAGTGTGCACTTAAGCTTATAAAGGATGGTAAGGCTTATGTTTGCGACCTTTCTGCAGATGAAATCAGAGAGTACAGAGGAACACTCACAGAGCCGGGTAAAAACAGCCCTTACAGAGACAGAACTGTTGAAGAAAATCTTGAGCTGTTCAAAAGAATGACTGACGGTGAGTTTAAAGATGGCGAAAAGGTATTAAGAGCAAAAATAGATATGTCCTCACCTAATATGAATATGAGAGACCCTGTTATTTACAGAATTGCTCATGTTAACCATCACCAGACGGGAGATAAATGGTGCGTTTATCCTATGTATGATTTTGCGCATCCGTTGTCAGATGCAAGAGAGGGTGTTACACATTCACTCTGTTCTCTCGAGTTTGAAAATCACAGACCGCTTTACAATTGGTTTATTGAACAAATCGGTTTCAACGAGCCGCCAAGACAGATTGAATTTGCAAGACTTAATATAAACTATTGCATTACAAGTAAGCGTAAAAATATCCGTCTTGTTACTGAAAATATGGTAAGTGGCTGGGATGACCCGAGAATGGCTACAATTTGCGGTATGAGAAGACGTGGTTACCCTGCTTCTTCAATCCGTACATTTATTGAAAAAGTTGGTGTTTCCAAGGCTTATAGTGTTGTTGATTACGGTCTTTTAGAGGCTTGTGTAAGAGATGAACTTAATGCTTCAGCACCTCGTGCTATGGCAGTGTTAGATCCGCTTAAGGTTATTATAGATAACTATCCGGAAGGTCAGACTGAGGAGATTGAAGTAGATATTCATCCTGAAAAGCCTGAGTTAGGAAAAGCAAAAATAACTTTCGGTAAAGAGATTTATGTTGAAAAATCTGACTTTATGATTGAACCTGTGAAAAAGTATTTCAGACTCTTCCCCGGTAACGAGGTTCGTTTCAGAGGTGCATACTTTATAACCTGTAATTCTTATGAAACAGATGAAAACGGTGAGGTAACAGCACTCCATTGTACTTATGACCCTGCTTCAAAGGGCGGTAACTCACCTGACGGTAGAAAAGTCAAGGGTACTATTCACTGGGCAGGACCTAATGCATTTAAAGCAGAGGTTCGTCTTTACGACAGACTCTTTACAGTAGAAGATCCTGCGAGTGTTTCAGATGAGGAATTCCCAAGTGTTATAAACGAAAACTCACTTGTTGTGTTGAAGGATTGTCTTATAGAAGAGACTCTTAAAAATGCAGAAAAGGAAAGCTCTTTCCAATTTATGAGAAACGGTTACTTTTGTGTCGATAAGGATTCAACTCCTGAAAAGCCTATTTTCAACAGAACAGTTCAGCTTAACTCCTCTTGGGGTAAATAACAGAAAGACAGGTAATTAAAATGAAATGGGTTTATAAAATAGTTTCTGCACTTTGTGCACTTGCAATTTTACCACTTGCAATTTTTTCACCTACTATTTATTATTATGTTTCTTCAGTTGCTTTGCAGGGTGTTTTCGCTCTTGCGCAGATGATGGGCAGTCAGGCATTACAGAATGCTATGGATAAAAATGAACTTACAAGTATACCTGAGGGTATTGCAGATACGTTATCACTCTACGAAATAGGCGGTCTTTACGAAAGATTCAGTGACGGCGGTTCTTCGGATTTTAATCTTGCTGAAAAATTGGATTTTGTTATGCCTGCGCTTTATTGTGTAATAGCTTCATTTGTTATGATTGTCATTTGTGCAATTGTTACGGCTGTTTTTGCAATTGTTTGCAAAGATAACAGAAAGGTTATTGCTTCATCATTTGCGGGAATAGGTTTTTCAATCTTTTTTACAATGATGTTTAAAGAGCTGGTGAATCCGTTCCTCACAGGCCAGATAAATATGACAGATTTTATAGATGTCTTCTGGGCTTCACTTATTGCAGAAATTGAAAGTATAACATTAACAGGCACATTCTACTTTATTCCTGCTATATTCGGATTTGTTGCTTTGTGGACCATACTTTACAACGCAACACTTCCTGATAAGGAAAAAGAAATCAGAAAAAAGATGATAGGTTAAAATAAAAAACGAGCTGTAAAAATGATGTGTTTTTACAGCTCATTTTTTAGGGGTTCTTACAGGTATCAGTCCTGCAAGAACCCCTTTGGTTTATATAGTTATAAAATTTGTACAGCCTTTAAATCAGTATTTAGAATTCACTTTTTTTACTCTCGGCTGTTTTGTGTCTTGCTTGCTTTGTGCTGCTGTTGAAAGAATCTGAGCATATATCACCGCTACGGTTTCATACAGCTCACGAGGTATCTGTGTACCGACATCAAGCATACAAAGAACGGATGATGCACTGTCATCGCGGTAAACGGGGATTCCTTCAGTTTCTGCAATATCTATTATTCTTTCAGCAACCTCGCCATAACCGGAAGCAATAACTATAGGCGCCATATCCTGCTCGTAATTATATTTAAGAGCAACGGCCTGTTTTGACTTTGCCTGACTCATTTGCACCACCCTTTCTTAAATGTTTTTAGTTTTAATTAATACTTGTCATCGTAAACATCAAAATCCACTTCTAAAGAAGGTTCAATTGATGAATTGTCTTTTGTATATTCCTGAACAGTATTACTTACATCTTTAAGCTTGAAAGCACCAATAACTTGTTTAAGCATTTGTGCCTGGCCTGAAAGCTCTTCAGAAGCAGAAGCACTTTCTTCACTTGTTGCAGAGTTTGTCTGAACAACTGCAGAAATTTGCTCAATACCGC
>JAFVWD010000306.1 GCA_017501865.1 Clostridia bacterium
GTCAGTTCTTCGGTGAAATGGCTATTTTTGACAGTAAGCCGAGAAGTGCAAGCTGCATTGCTCTCGAAGATACCGTTTGTATTGCGATAAACAAAGGTAACCTGCAGAAGTTCCTTGCTACCTGTCCGGATATGGCAGAGGTTATATTGAGCGGTATGAGTGGCAGAATAAGAAAACTCAACGAAGAGTTGTATAAACGTTCACAAAGCAATAAGAAAAGAAAACAAACAGCTTTTAATCTTCCGCCTCAGTTTAATTTTTCTCATAATGTAAAGGCACCTGTTCAGGATCCGAATTATATTCAGTTGATAGAACAACCTTGTCCTGTGTGCGGAAAAATGGTAATTACAAAAGCTTTGAGAAAGAATTTGCTCCAGGTAAGAACAGTTGAAGAACAGGGCAGAGTAATTTATTACAATGCCGACCCACTCTGGGTAGATGTTTCGCGTTGCCCTGCATGCACGTACAGTAACAGTACAAATAAATTCTTTACTATTGATGATAGCGAGGTTGACAGATTAAAACTTGCTCTGAAAACTCAGCATGCTTTGGTTATAAAAAATCATTCCGATATTTTACAAAGCTCTTTTGATAATATAATACTTACATATTTACAGGCAATACATATAAATGAAATGCTGAATCCCGAGGATAAAGCAACCATCGGTATGCTCTGGCTCAAGCTGCATTGGGCATGTAAAGATGCGGGTGATATAAAATTAAGTGTTCATTGTGCGAGAAATGCAATAAAAAAATTGCGTAGTGTAATTGATGATGATCAGATTGTTGATTTGGATGATAAAGCACAGCTTGCACTTTATCTGGCGAGTCTTCTGAAGCTTATAGGTCAGAATGCTTCGGCAGAGGAGTATTGTGATGTTGCAATAGAAAGTGCAAAAGACGGCAATATAAAAAGAAGAGCAGAAAACTTTAAAGAGACTCTATAAAAACGGGAGCTGTAAAAAACAATTGTTTTTTACAGCTCCCGTTAATTTTTTATTGTATGGATTATTGTAATATATTCTGTTTTACTCTTTCCAGAATTTTCTGTCTAAGCTTCTGTATTGAATTGCTTCGAAGATGTGCTTTTTCTCTATTGAGTCGCTTTTATCAAGGTCCGCAATTGTTCTTGCGACTTTTAATATTTTGTCGTAAGCTCTTGCAGAAAGTCCTAATTTTTCAAATGACGATTCTAAAATTTTTGCGGCATCTTCGCTGAGAACACAGAATTTTCTTGTCATAGCAGGTGTCATTTTTGCGTTACAGGTAACATCTGTACCTTTGAAGCGCTCTATTTGAATAGCTCTTGCCTCGTTAACACGTTTTCTTATGTCAGCTGAGCATTCGCTTTCTTCTGTGGCAGAAAGCTGTGCATAGTCTACAGGGGGAACCTCAATATGAATATCAAGCCTGTCAAGAAGCGGACCTGAGACTTTTGAAAGATACCTTGCAGGGGCACCGCTCGGGCAGGTGCATTTTTTTGTCGGATGACCAAAATGACCGCAAGGGCAAGGGTTCATAGCACAAATAAGCATAACTGAGCAAGGGTATGTAAGGGCACAGGCAGCCCTTGAAATGGTGATTGTGCCGTTTTCTATAGGCTGGCGCAAAACCTCCATGGTGTTGCGTGTGAACTCGGGTAGCTCATCAAGGAAAAGTACACCATTATGTGCTAATGAAAGCTCACCGGGTTTCGGAATTGTGCCGCCACCCGAAAGTCCTGCGGGAGAAACTGAATGGTGCGGTGCTCTGAAGGGGCGGTAATTGATAATAGGGTTATCCTTTGAAAGATTGCCTGAAAGTGAGTAGATTTTTGTTGTTTCAAGCGCCTCTTCTACTGTTATGTCCGGTAAAATTGTAGGGAGTCTTTTTGCGAGCATGCTTTTACCGGAACCGGGAGGACCTATCATCATTGCATTGTGTCCGCCTGCTGCTGCAACCTCGAGCGCTCTTTTTACTTCGAACTGACCTTTAACATCTTTGAAATCAGGTAAATACGAAGGAACCTCGAAGGTTTTGAAGGGTTTGATTTCAACAGGGTTTAATTTATAAACATCATTTATATGGTCGGCAACCTCTTTTAAGGTTTTTACACCATAAACATCAATATCTTCAATAACGGCTGCTTCCTCACAATTACAGAAAGGAACAAAAATTTCTTTTATTCCGTGCTCCTTCGCAGCAATTACCATAGGGAGTACCCCTTTAATGCCCTTTATTTCACCCGAGAGAGAAAGCTCACCGACAAAAGCGGAGTTTTTATAATTTCCTCTTATTTGCATAGTTGCTGAAAGCACTGAAACTGCAATGGGCAAATCGTAGTAAGAGCCTTCTTTTTTTACATCGGCAGGAGCGAGATTAAACGTGTAATGGTAACCGCCGTTCATTTCAAATCCGGAGTTTTTCATTGCAGCGAAAACACGTTCTTTTGCCTCGCTTACGGCTGTGTCGGGCAGTCCTACAATGTTGGTTTGCGTTTTACCGCTTGAAATATTCACTTCAACGTCAACCATATATGAGTTCAGTCCTAAAAGACCGACACTTTTAATTTTAGCAAACATTGTTTAACACCTTATTCGTTGTTATCTGGATTTTCTGATTCATTCTCTGAAATCGGATTATCAATCGCTTCAAATACTGCTACATCAATTTCTTCGCTTGTTGTTTCTTCGTATAATGCAGGGTTGAATTTAAAGATTTTTAATCTTTTTACATAACAAAGCAATATTAAAGTTATTAATGCAAGTGTGCTGACTATTGCTCCTAATATAAGCCCGTCAGGAGTGTAGCTGAAGGTTACCTTGTGTGCACCTTTGGTGATTCGTACACCTAAAAGTGCTTCGCCGACTGAAACGATATCTTCTTCTGCAACCTCTTTGCCGTCAATATAAACCTTCCAACCGGTATCATAGTTTATAGAGGTGTAAAGTATTCCGTCTTCGCTTGCGTTTATTTTTCCTGAAATTTTTGTTTCTTCAAAGGATGTTACCTTTAAAGAATCTTTTTTTAACTGATTATAGCCTTTAACAAATTGAGCATCGTCAAGGGTAACTGCGTAAAGGTATGTGTATCCGCTCTGACCATCCGTAATAGGTGCATAAACAGAAATTTTTTCGCCTTTTTCAAGATATCCCAAATCTAAAATATAAGGCTTTGTGTCAATCGGTTGAGAGATTGCTGTTCCGTTTGAAAGAGAAACTGTTATTCTTTCCACTGAATTTGCACCTGTTTTGAAGTAGAGGTAACCGTTACCGCTTTCCTGAACTACTAATTCATAGGTTAATGAAGCATCTGCAGGGGCTCCTGTTACTGTGTACGGGTAACAGCCGGAATCTCCGTAACCGTCATAATTACAGGTGGTGCTGTTTTCAGATATTTTATCTAATTTAATATCATTGAAAACATCGTTTATGCCTGTGGCGGTTTCAAATAATGCACTCTGAACCTCAAAAGGATTTGAGTTCTCGTGTGACCAATACTCAATATCCTCATTAGCTCTGAAGGCAATAGGGAGAGTGTAGTTGTTTTTATATGCTGTGTACTTATCCTTGCTGAAAAGTCTTTCGTAGTACTTTTCGTTCATTTCAGCGGTGCTTCCCATATCGTTATCTACTATATAATCCAGAGCGAAAAAAGCATTGTAGACAGGTGTTTGCCTGTTGTAGGTGTAGCTGTTTATATAGTTGCTGAACATTCCTAAATGGTACTGCATATTTGAAACTTTTTCATATGCCATTGAAGAGAAGGTTGACATTCCGTTGTAGTAGTACCAGCAGGGGTCCATTCTTGCTCTGAGAGATGTAAGCTCCATACGGTAGTTGTCATTTTTCTCGTATTCGTCAAGCTTGTCTTTTATTATCTGAAAATCGTCATAATCGCTTACAAAGTTTGTCTTGTTCTGATCCATACTGTAATTGTTGGTGTTGGCGACAATATATTCTGCACAGCAAGAGCAGAGTATAAGTGCTGCAGCAGCAATTTTAGGGTATTGGTCATTTTTGAGAATTCCGAGTGCAAGACAGTAAATGCCTATGAAAGCAACACAAATCCATACACCTACTTCAGAGAAGTTTTTGGAGCCTATTTCCTGAACCATTATAACAAAAAATACGGTAGCCGTACCAACACCTATAATTTGTCGTCTTGTGTACTCTTTTATAAATGTAAATGCTCTGAATGCAAAAATTAAAAGCAGGAAAGAGTACATATATGAAAATCTGTATGGTAAATCATTGGGGAAGTGGAATCCGTGCCAGATATAATTGAGATAATTTGTGTAACAGCTTGCAAACATTATTCCTAAAATACCACAACTGAAAATTTTCTCTTTTCCCGAAATGTGATTTGAGAAAATGAATAAGGGAACAAGCATAACCGTAAGAACACCACAGTAAACATTCGGTAAAACATCGTCACCGCTGCTTCTGATAGTAGGGTCGAGGTAGGCAAGGTGGTTAGCCAGAAAATCAAAAATCGAAAAATAAGTTTTAATTGTTTCAGGAAATGTACCTGAGGTTGCCGAACAGTTCCGAAGAACATAATATACAGGGAGAAGTGAAAATGCTGAGAGGCAAGCAGAAATAACAGAGGAAAAAGCGAAGAGAACACCTGTGTCGAAAAATCTTGCATTTCTGAGGTTGTTTGTTGCCCATGAAAAGGCATTTTTTATACCTTTTTCTCTGTCCCTGAGTCTGCCGAAATATGTTGAAGTTAAATCGTATTGTACAAAGTAATCGTAAATAAAAAAGAGAACAGAAAAAATACAAACCATATATGCCATATAGTAGTTTGTTAAAAATGTCAGGGTTAAAGAAACAATGTAGAGAGAAAGCTTTCTTTCACGTATTATTTTATCAATTCCGAGCATTACAAGAGGAAAAAGATAAAAGGAGTCAATCCACATAACATTCCAATAGTAAGCAATAAAATAACCGCTGCAGGCATAAAGCACACCGAAGGCTGATATAATAGGAGAATTTTCAGGTGTGTATTTCTTTTTTATAAAATAAGAAAATGTAAAAGAAGCAACGGCTGCTTTCAAAAGAATCATAACCGCAATTGCTTCGGGCATATTTTTATGCCCTGCTAAAAGCATAACTATAGCAAACGGGGAAGAAAGGTAGTTGTAAAAGTTTCCGAGGAATGTTCCTCCGCCGCCTGAGGTCCACGAGTACAAGAAACTGTCTGCATTGAAAACTCTTTCATAAAGCTCTGCAAATAAAGGACCGTACTGATGGTAAAGGTCCATTCTGAGGATTGTTTTGTCACCGAAGGGGATTAAGTCGTAGCAATAATAAACAATGAGCATTATTGCTATAGTACAGCCTGAGGCTAAAAAGGAATATCGGTTATCTGTAAAAAAACCGAGTTTTTTGTTGTTTAAAAGCTTGCTTTTCATCTTGGTTCTCCTAAAAAATAAATCTAATTATTTAATACCCCTAATAATACCATATATGTAAAATTCTTTCAATAATTTTAACGGTAAGTTTAAAAGTTTTTTAAATTTGTTCTAAACAAGGACAAGTGTTAATAAATATTTTTTAGAAAGCAAAAATTAAGGGGATTGATAAAATGCAAGATTATTTAAATGCAATTTCACTTTTACCAAAAGAAATAGAGGTGCTTCTGTCTTCAATACATGAGGATTTAGCCGGGAGTATTAATGAGATACGCTTCAGGGTAAACAAGCCTTTGACGTTGAATTCGAGGAAGGGGGTATTTTATTGCACGAAAAGTGGTCGTGCTACCACGAGCTACAATGATGATTTGTTTTTTACGGATGAAAGAAAAATGCAGGAGATTGTATTTTCGCTTTCGCGACGTTCGATTCATACATATCAGGATATGCTGGCAAAAGGATTTTTGCCTTTGAAAAACGGCTGTAAAGCAGGGGTGGCAGGATGCGCGGTCATTAAAAACGGCTCGGTGTATTCCGTGTCATCTTTTAATAGTGTAAATATAAGAATTTCAAGGGAATATTGCGGATGTGCACAGGAAGTGGCGGAAGCTGTGGGTGAAAAATGCAATTCTTTTCTTCTTGTGGGACAACCGCTTTCAGGGAAAACAACACTTTTAAGAGATTTGTGCAGAAAATATGCAGGGGAACAAAGCTTCGAGCCTAAAAAAATTGTGATTGTAGATGAAAGGGATGAAATAGCCTCAAAATCCTTTGGAGGTGGTGTCGATGTGGGGGTTCATACCGATGTTTTGTCGCTTTACCCCAAAGAAGTGGGGATTGATATTGCATTGCGAACACTTTCGCCGGACATTATTGTTCTTGATGAAATAGGTAGTGAAGACGAAATTAATGTTATGCTGTCGGGAATGAATAGCGGTGTTGGGTTTATTGCAACTGCGCACGGGAATAGCTTTGAAGAGGTTCTTTTAAGACCTAATATTAAAAAAATAGTGGATGCAGGTGTATTTAAAAAAGCTGTTGTTCTCAAGGGTAAGGAGTCACCCGGTGAAGTTGCGGAAGTGATTGAGCTATGAATTCTGTAAAGGTTTGCATTGTAGCATGTTGTGTGCTTCTTGCAGGAATAAATCGTATAATGAATATAAAAAAATGCAGTAAGGCATTATATGAAGCTATTCGTTTTATAAATCTGACAAAAAATAATATACGGTTTTCTTCTATGGATTACGATGGGCTGGTAGAAAGCGGAAAAAAAGAGGGGTTTTCTTTCATCAGCTTTGACGGTAACATAAGTATTTCTGATTGTGTGGGCGAAAAGCTGAAAAATGAATTTGAGAGCTTTGTCAGAAAAATAGGTACTACCGATGAAACGGGGCAGATGTCTATTTGCGACGAATACATTGAGCAATTTAAAAATTATTACAATGAATATAAGAAAAATGAGAAAGGTAAAATTAATGTGGTTGGGGCATTAAGCGCGTTTTGCGTTGTGTGCATCCTGATACTCGGAGGATAAAATGGATATTTCGTTTGTTTATAAAATAGCGGCAATAGGTTTGATAATAGCGGTGCTGAATCAGATATTACAAAAAAGCGGAAAAGAAGAATATACCCTTATCACAACAATTGCAGGAATAATAATAGTTGTGTTAATGCTGCTTCCTTTTGTTTCTCAGTTAAATGATGAGTTGTCATCGTTTTTCGGGTTATGACAATTACATATTTAGCTGCCTTTACGCTTGTGTGCCTGGTTTCTTTAATGCTTTTAAAGAAGCATGCATCATCCTTTTCTCTTGTGGCAGAAATAGCGGTGATTGCTATTATTGTTACAGGCTTTTTACCCGAGTTTAACACACTTGTGGAGGCTTGTAAAAGCATTAGCGATACAGCGGCGGTATCATCAGACGTGTTAAAAACAATGCTTAAAGCTTTTTCTGTTCTTACTGTAGGAGGTATAACGGCAGATATATGTCGTGATAATTCTGAAAATGCACTTGCAGGTGTTGTTGAAATAATAGTTAAAATTTTAGCTGTTTCTTGTGCAATTCCGACCTTTACTGCAGTTCTTGTAACAGCCTTGTCGCTTGTGGAGCAATAAAATGAAAAGAATTTTTATAACATTAATATTTACAATTTTCATATTTTTATCTTTTTCGGTATATGCCTGTGCAGGCAATGGCGATATAGACAGCTATAAAGATGAATTTTCATATGAAGAAATGATATCGGAAATTGATTCTGCGACAGTAGAAATACTCAATGAAATAGGCATAACAGATATAAGCTATGAAAGTATTTTTTCAGTTACTCCGAAAAAAGTCTTCGATTCTTTTTTTCGCGTACTTACAGATTCCCTTAAGGAGCCGTTTAAATATTTTGTTTCACTTGTAGGTCTTATGGCTGTTATGGCTCTTTTTACAAATCTTTCACACTCTCCTGAGACGGTAACCTTAATAGGTACCTCTTGTGTTGCCTGTGTTTTGGCAGTACCGGTAATATCTCTGGTTTCCGATTCTTTTTCGGTGCTTCAGGTAATGTCGGGATTTACATCAGCATTTACAGGAGTTTTTTGTGCGGTTGTTTCTGCTGCAGGCGGGGTTATAAGCGGTAGTGCATATTTCGGACTTAACATAAGTATTAATTCGGTGCTTAATGTTTTACTTTCTTCTTTATCACAGCCACTTACAAATACAATGTGCTCATTGGCTTTTTTATCATGCTTCAATATAAAAAGCTTCAGCGAGAGAATAAGTGATTTGTTTAAAAAAGCATATATTTTTCTGCTTGGTATTACTACAACTGTTTTTTCAGGTGTCTCGGCTTTGAAAACAGTTTTAGGAAGCAGTGCAGATTCCGTTGCGATAAGGGGTGTAAAGTTTTTGGTAGGACACTCGCTTCCTATAGTCGGCGGTGTTGTGAGTGAAAGCTATCAGAGTATTCTTGCAAGCTTGGTGCTCATAAAAAATACTGTCGGAGTTTTCGGGATTATAACTGTAGCGGTTATAGTTTTACCAATTGTTTCTGAATTGCTTGTATGGTGCTTTTGCCTGAATTTTATAAGCACCGTCGCTGAAATATTCGGTTGTTTTAAAATAGAAAATCTTATAAGTGTATTTAAAGATGTAATTATACTCCTTATTGCAACAATTGTGTTTTCAGCGTTGCTGTTTATAATATCTTGCGGAATGATGCTGATATTTAAAGGAGGTATTTAAAACGGAAGGTGTAAAAGCTGTTTTATTTAATTACGCAGTCTGTGCTTTGTTGGGGAGTATTTTTGAGTTTATTTCACCA
>JAFVWD010000307.1 GCA_017501865.1 Clostridia bacterium
CGCTGTAAAGCTCTTTACCTTCACATCTGAAATACAGTGGTATTTCAAGCCCTAAAAGGTATATTTTATAATTCACACCTGCATTTTTTAAAAGCTTTACATCTTTTTTTAAAGCCTCTTCACCGTCAAATCTGCTTATGGTATTTGCGTAAACCTTACCAAATGAATGAACAAGCTTTTCACTTCCGTCTGCCATAAGAGTTATGCCTGAAATCAGTAAATCGCCTTTGACTACAACGTCACCCTCCTTTACTGCATTTGTCCCTCTGTAGCCTTGAACCAACAAAATCTGTCCATCCTTCCGAGCAACAACATTTGTCGGTTTATCTGAATTTATTATATCAGGCTTTTTTGTATTCTCCTTTACCTCCAAAGCCGCCTTTGTTCCGAAAATATTTATAGAAGCCCACGATATTTCGGGGTATTCCTCGAGCAAATTCTCTGCTATTGAAACTGTATCTATATCGCCTTTTAATGCACCAACCCTTACACCGTTTTTTTCAAGACTTTCAAGAAGAGCTTCGCTTTTCACATAGTCGTTACCCGAAATTTCAACATCCCATATAACACAGGATGAAAACGCAAGAAAGCTTACCGCTAATACAGCCCCTATAAGAATACCGACTCTTGCCTTGTTATTTTTCACAAAAAAAGGTAAGCCATGCTTAGCAGTTATCCTTACACGCATTCCTGAATTATGAGCACTTTTTCTTATTCTTTTATAGCTTTTAATATCTGTACAGGCTTTAACCTTTACACCGTCGTTAATCACATTCCACAAAGTTATCCCGTTGATTGTACAAAGATTTAAAAATCTTTCAGAAAATCCCCCTTTTGCTTCAAACTCAACGAAACCCAGAATAAGTCTCAACAGATTTATAATCATAAAGCCTACCTCAATTCATAAATTCCAATGCTACAATTTCACCTTTTAAATCGAGCTGCTCGTATATATACGACTCTATAATCAGGTTATTCCCCGTTATTTTTACTGAAATGTTATCAAGCTCAAGCTTCAGAAAGGATTCGCTGTAATCTATAACTGCTTTGCACCCATCAATAACCACTTGCTTGTTACCGTAAAGCTCAATATTTCCGTTCCTGCTGTCGTCATTAAGACTTTTCAGTTTCATAGTCACACCATCCAAGACAATTTTGTTATATTTTTATGCAGCGACAACATAAAATATATTAGATAGCGAGGCGGTATCATTGAAAAAATATCTTAAAAGCTTCTTAAAGCATTTCCCTGTATTGATTTGCACTTTAGCCTTAATAGCCGTACTTATTGTAAATCCGGAAACCGCAAGCAACGGTGTAAAAAACGGAATTACTCTGCTACTCTCTACAATAATTCCCTCTTTATTTCCTTTTCTTGTTCTTGCTTCTTATATTGCAGAATCCGATTCATTTTTATTTCTTTCAAAATTCACCGGCAGAATAACACAGTTTATTTTCAAGATGAATCCAAATGTCTTTCCTGCTATTATTATGGGGCTTCTGGGAGGATACCCGACAGGGGCTAAAGTCACTGCAGAATTATATAAAAATCGCAGAATAACAAAAAATGAAGCAGAACGTCTGATGTTTTTCTGTGTAAATTCCGGTCCTGCCTTTACGATTACCGCTGTTGGTGTTTCTATGCTTTCAAGCTACCGTGCGGGACTCATCCTTTATTTTTCTTCGCTTATTTCATCGCTTACCATTGGTGTTATATGCAGATTTTTAAGTGATAAAAAAGAACCTGAATTCAACCCGGATTTACACAAGGATAAGCAGTATATTTTTGTTAATTCAGTCGCATCAGGTTCAAATGCCATAATAAACATTTCTGCCTGGGTAATGACTTTTTCCTGCATTTCAGCAATAATAGAAAGCTTTGGCTTCAATGAGAATATTAATCTCTTCATAACCTCGGTAGCAGAGGTAACATCAGGCTGCAAAGCCTGCGCAAATGTAGTTTCACTACCTGTTATTTCTGCAATTTTAGGCTTTGGCAGTATATCTGTAATTTGTCAGGTTTCACCATTTCTTAATCAATGCGGAGTTAAGCTGAAGTATTTTGTTACTGCACGTATTATTAATGCTTCGCTGTCTGCATTTTTCACATTTCAATTATTAAAGCTATTCCCCGAGGCACAAGAAACAATTATTTTATATGCGGATGCACAAAAAACAGTAGGGCTTTCTTACACCGCGTCAGCAACCGTAATTTTGCTTCTTATGTGCACATTTTTGATTTTACAGGTTGATAACCGCAGAAAAATATGTTAATATAACTGCGTCCATTATATTCAGGAGTGATTTTTATGCGCAGTATTTTCAGAAAAGATATTGACCCGCAATGTGCCTATTGTGAACACGGCACTACAACTGCAGATACTTCGACCGTTCTCTGTAAAAAACAGGGTGCGGTAATGCAGTCCTTTTCGCACTGCAAAAAATTTAAATACGATCCTCTGAAAAGAACACCTAAATCTGTTTCCCTGGTATCAAATTACTCAAAAGAGGATTTTTCCCTGTGACCGTTTTACAACGGTCTTTTTTCTTTTTTCGCATATTTGTCACTTCTCACAAAATATGTCGGATATTGTTAGATAAATTCTAATGAAGAAATTTTCAAAACTCACTTGAAAAGAGTTCCAATTATATGTAGAATATTAGTGAAGTTATTTTTGCTTCATACGGAAAAAGAAAATGTCTTTTCACATTGCGGTAGTTTTGTGAAAACAATTATGGAGGTTATTGTCGTGTCAGAAGCTTTTGGTGTACTCAATACAATCCCGGTAGGTCCTTTAGGAATTATTGCTCTCCCGGGTTGTGAAGAACTCGCAAAAAAAATTGACGGTTATATTGCTAAATGGCGTGAAGAAAGAGATAGTGAGCATAAAAGCACTATAGCTTTCTACGGTTATCAGAGAGAAAGCTATATTATAAAAACTGCTTTTAACCGTTTTGGTTCAGGTGAAGGTAAATGTGTTATCCAGGAAACCGTCAGAGGTTATGATATTTACATCATTTGCGACTGCTTTAACCACGGTATTAAATATAAAATGTACGGTCAGGAAGTACCTTACTCCCCTGATGATCACTTTGCAAATCTTAAAAGAGCTATTGCCGCTGTAGAAGGTAAAGCAAGAAGAATCAATGTAATTATGCCTATGCTTTATGAAGGCAGACAGCACAAGCGTTCAAGCCGTGAATCACTTGACTGTGCACTCGCTCTTCAGGAGCTCTGCATCAATATGAATGTTGAAAACATTATTACATTTGATGCTCACGACCCGAGAGTTCAGAATGCAATTCCTCTTAAAGGCTTTGAAGATGTTGCTCCTACATACCAGATGATTAAGGCGCTTACAAATAATTTTAAGGATATTAAAATTGACTCGGACAACCTTATGGTTATTTCTCCCGATGAGGGCGGTATGACACGTTGTATTTATTACTCTACCGTTTTAGGAATTGACCTTGGTATGTTCTATAAGCGCCGTGACTATTCAAGAATTGTTGACGGCAGAAACCCGATTTTAGCACACGAATTCCTTGGTGATAATGTTGAGGGTAAGGATTGCCTTATTATTGACGATATGATTTCTTCAGGCGATTCTATGATTGAAGTTGCTACAAAATTAAAAGAGTTAAAGGCAAACAGAATTTTCATCTGCACTTGCTTTGGTCTTTTCTGTAACGGTCTTAAGTCTTTTGATGATGCATATGAAAAAGGTCTTATTGACGGTGTTTTCACAACAAACCTTGTTTACAGAATGCCTGAATTATTAGAACGCGAATGGTACTTCGAGGTTGATATGAGTAAGTACTGCTCACTCATTATTGATACATTAAATCACGACCGTTCAGTAAGTATTCTTCTTAACCCTGTTGACAAAATCAAAAAACGTCTTGCTGATTATAAAAAGAGACAGGAAGAAGAAGAGCTCTCTCTTTTCTCAGGCGATAACTGATTAACATTCAATATATTAAGACACCTTTTGAAAGCATATTTTCAAAAGGTGCTTTTTATATTTTTCAATATTAAATTAATCCGCTGAAGTATTGACATTTATTTGTTATTATAGTATTATTTTATTTGGTATCTAATACTTTTTGTTTTTCAAAACAAAAAAATACAAAGGTGCAAAAAACCAGGCTTTTAAAGCATATTTGGTTCAGGTGCACTCACTCTATGGGGGTTTTAATCCATGATTAAACAAAGAAAAATTGCTCGTTATGTACTTTTACAGATTGTAACACTCGGTATTTACGGTCTCTTCTTCTGGTCTGACTGGACCGAAGACGTTAACAAAATGTGTGAAGATGATGACAAAGAAAGTGCAAATTACATACTTGTTTTCATTCTCGATATTATAAGCTTAGGTATTTATTCTTTCGTATGGAACTACACAATGGCTGAAAGAATGTACAGAATTGCTCCTCAATACGGTACCGAACTTAAATACAGTGGTTCTCACGTGCTTCTTTTAAGAACAATTCTTTTCTTCTTACCTGTTATTGGCTCTGTTATGAGAATCAAATCCTTCAATGCACTCGCTGTTGCTTACAACGCAACTCTTGATGAAGATGCTATTGTTCTTGAAACAATGAAGGAAAAGAAGAGCAAAAAACAATTAAAGGCAGAAAAGAAAGCTGCTAAAAAGTCTGCTAAAGGCAAGGCTGCTCCTGCTGTTGAGGTTCCTGCTGAGGATGTTATTGCTGTTGAAGCAGAGGCTCCTGTTGTTGAAACCTCTGTTGATGAGGTTCCTGTTGTTGAACCTGCTGAAGACGAATACACTGTATCCCCTGCATTTGCTCCGGCACAGTTTGAAAAAATTGAAGAAC
>JAFVWD010000308.1 GCA_017501865.1 Clostridia bacterium
AACTCTGTCTCGTATTCATAATTTGAAGAATAAGTCTTTCTGGTCAAACGATAATATGCTCCATTTGAAGTTAACTGCCCTTTAGCTTTTATAAATGCTACTAATCTATCGTATGATGATTGGTTGTAGCTCGGATCTGTCGCTCCGCATCTTCCATAATAACCACCACTGTATGAGTGGCCTAATGCTGAGCCTGTTGTTGTTCCGCAACGGGTACATTTTCTCGGACTTGTACACGTTGCTGCAGTATAGGTGTGACCTAATGCTGAGCCTGTTGTCGTGCCGCAACGACTACAGGTTTTTGGGCTTGTACAGGTTGCATTATTGTACGAATGTCCTAATGCTGAGCCTGTTGTCTCTCCGCAATAAATACAAGTTTTCGGGCTTGTACAGGTTGCTGACGAATAACTATGTGTGCACGCAGGAATCTGTCTTTCAAGATAATCGCTACTCTCAAAGCCTGTTTCACCGTAGCTGTCATAGCCTGTTACTGTATACTTGTAATATATACCTACATTAACAGTCTTATCGAGATAGGTATATGTAGTTCTGTTTGTTGTTGTAAGAAGCTCCCAGTCAGACCATACACCTGTATGACCATTGTAAATTGAGCGGTAAACGCAGTACCCTTGTACTCCGCTACAGCTTGTCCAGTTTACTCTCATACCTTCTCTTTCGTTTGAGAGTGTAACGTGTGGTACAATTTCAGGCTCGACATAATCCGGGTCTTTAATACCACATTCTTCACAGTACCCTTCATAGAAGCTGTGTCCGTACGGACTACCTATTGTATTTCCGCAATAAATACACGTTGCAGGCTCTGTGCAGGTTGCTTCATTATATTCATGCTCACACGGAGGTATTTGCCTTTCGAGATAATCACTGCTTACAAAAGCACCTTTATTAGAACCACTGTAGCCCCTTACAGTATATTTATAATATATACCAACTTTGACATCCTTGTCGATGAAGCTTCTCATATTGTTACTTGTAGTTGCAAGAAGCGACCAACCTGACCAAACACCTGTATTACCATTGTAAACTGAACGATAAACGTGATAGCCTTGTGCTCCGCTACAGCTTGTCCAGTTTACTCTCATACCGTCTCTTTCGTTTTCGAGTGTAACCACCGGTGCTGCCATATAGAAGAGGCTCGAACTTGATTTATAAGTGCTCATATGCTTTCCGCTTACAGCTCTTGCTGTATAGCGGTAGGTTTTTCCACCCGAGGCGCTCTTATCTACCCAGGCTGTTTTATTTGATGCAGCTGTACCCATTTTCTTCCAACCGGTCCAACTGCCGTTTGAAAGCTGTGAACGGTAAATTGCATAACCCTTAGAACCTGCAACCTTAGTCCACGATACCTTTACACCATTACCTGCACTTGCTATTTTAACAGTCGGCTGTGATAAGAATCTTACTGAAACTCCACTCTTGTTATAGCTCGTTTTATAACTGCCTCGCACTGCTCTTACTGTATACTTATATGCGCCACCGCTTTTTACGTTTTTATCTACCCAAGAAGTCTTGCTTGCAGCGGCAGTACCTCTGTTTTTCCAACCGGACCATTTTTTTGTTTTTTCATTGTAGCTTGAAGAATAAACTGTGTAGCCTGTAGCATTTGCTATAGTACTCCAGGAAACCTTTACACCATTACTTGCATTTGTTACCTTAACAGTAGGTGCGAAGTTATATTTTATAGTACCTGTTGATTTATATTTACTCTTAATATTACCTGTAACTGCTCTTACGGCATATCTGTAATTCACTCCGGGAATTGCAGAAGTATCTACATAGCTTCTTGATGTTGTGCTTTTAATTGCTTTCCAACCACTCCACTGCTTTGAGGAAGCATTGTAATATCTTTGATAAACAACATATTTACTTGCGTTTGCTATTTCATTCCAGGAAACCTTTATACCTTTTGCGGTATTTGAAACCTTTGCTGTAGGTGTTGCAAGGCTTTTCACCATTGCGAAAACACCAACTCTGTAAAATGTACCTTCTTTGCCAAAATCATTATATATTTTAACATAATATGTATCGGTTTTTGGTGCAACAAAATCCCAATAACCTATGTTGCCACTTTCTTTTTCTCTACCAATATTAATTTTATTACCAGAAGAATCCAGCATATCAATTAGTGTGGTACCTTCCTCCAAGTCAATGTAATGGTCAATATCTAATTGATATTCCCCACCTTTAGTCAGACGTATTGAAAAATAATCAGCAAAAGTGTATTTATGACTTTCTTCTCTAAAAACAGCACTTGTAAATTGCCCCATTTTTAAAGGTGTTGCCTGTGAAGCATTACTATTAGGTTCCTTTTCCCAATCGTTTGCTGCATAAAATCTGTAGTAATACTCAGTAGCAATCGGTGCAGAATCTCTATACACATAGAAACTCGGCACTAAATTCATATAGTATGTACCTTTAGCTAAGCCTATATTGAAACCAAATGAATCTTTAAATGTTGACACCTGTGCACTTGCGTCACCATGCCATGCAATATCACCATTTGGCTTGTACAACTCAAGATAATAAGAACCTATTTCACCCTCGTTGTCATAAGTTTTGTAAATATCAAAATAAATGTAGCCGTCCTGTGGCAACACAATTTTGTTGTAGCAGTTCAAATCATCATTTTCACTTGTCCAGACCTTGGTATGCTTTATACCCTCTCTTAAAACAATCGGATTTGAAACAGTTGTTCCTGCTTCTGCCGCACTTACTTTAACTGTCATTGGTGCTGAAAAGCACACTCCCACAGCTATAATTAAAGCGAGAAGCAAACAAGAAAATCTTTTCATCTTTCTACCTCCAAATTTTAGTATAACTACATCTTACCGCAAAATGCGGTTAATGTCAATACTGCAATTTGCAGTAATTAATAATACAAACTTTGGACATATTTATAATAAAATAGGGGTGAATGTTATGTTCAGGCGAATACGTGACCTACGCGAAGACAATGATTTAACTCAGAGAGAAATGGCAAATATACTTAACTGTTCACAACAAGTATACAGTAATTATGAACTCGGGCAACGTGACATCCCCACAGATATTCTTATAAAGCTCTCGCATTATTACAACGTTTCTGTCGATTATATTTTAGAAATTTCAAATAATCCGAAAATATTATAAAAAACTCCCTGAAGAAACTTCAGGGAGTAATTTTTTTGCTCTGAACTTAAATTACTTGAGTTCAACTTTTGCGCCAGCTTCTTCAAGCTTAGCTTTTGCTGCTTCAGCATCTTCTTTAGAAGCTGCTTCTTTAAGAGTTGCAGGAGCACCGTCAACCTTAGCTTTTGCTTCAGCAAGACCGAGACCTGTGATTTCACGAACAGCTTTGATAACATTGATTTTGTTTGCACCAACTTCTGTAAGTACAATATCAAATTCTGTTTTTTCTTCAGCTGCAGCTGCGCCACCTTCAACAGGTGCAGCTACTGCAACAGCTGCTGCTGCAGATACGCCAAATTCTTCTTCTACAGCTTTAACGAGTTCTGAAAGCTCAAGAACTGAGAGAGTTTTTAATTCTTCAACAATAGCAGTAATTTTTTCTGATGCCATTTTATTTTCCTCCTAATAATAAGTCATTTGACTTGTTTTAAATAAATTTTAAAATTGTTACAGCATTATTCGGCTGCTGCTTCCGGAGCATTGCCGCCCTTATCTACGATAGCTTGAACTGCACGAGCAAATGATGCGATAGGTGCATTAAATACATTACATACAGTAGCAAGAAGAACTTCTCTTGATGGAAGTTTTGCAAGGCTATCAATTTTATCAAGGCTGATTACTTCGTTGTCAAGGAAACCACTCTTAATAGTGAAGTTTTCATGAGTTGAAGCAAACTTTGCAAGAATTCTTGCAGCAGCTACGTAATCATCTTTAGATGTTGCAACTGCAGTAGTGCCTTTAAGACAATCTGTAAGACCTTCGAGTTCTGAACCCTTAACTGCGAGCTCAATCATAGTGTTTTTAGTAACTGTGTACTCAACACCTTCTTTACGAAGTTCTGCACGAAGAGCTGTATCGTCAGCAACTGTGATACCTTTGTAATCTACGAGAACACCGGCACAAGCACCTTGGAATCTCTCAGAGAGAGCAGCTACTTCAGCTTTTTTAGCTTCTAATACTTTTGCGCTTGCCAAAAAAATTCACCTCCGACAATATTTGTAAAAATATTATACTAAACAAAAATGCCTTTCACGCGCAACACGAGAAAGGCATTAAAAAACATAACAATGTCAATAACGCAATTCCTCGGTAGGCGGTTTAAATTTTAAACCTTTAGGCTTTTTGCACCTACTGTCTTTAGAACAGCATAGGTATGATAGCACAAAGCTTTGTGCTTGTCAATACTTTTTTTATTATTCAGCAGTAGTACCTACAAGCTTTGCAGCATTTACGCGGATACCAGGGCCCATTGTTGTAGCAACAACGCATGAACGGATATAAGTACCCTTTGTTGCAGCAGGTTTTGCTTTGATAACTGCATCAAGAAGTGCGTTAGCATTTTCTGCTAATTTTTCGCCACCGAAAGATGCTTTACCAATTGGGCAGTGAATAATATTTGTTTTGTCAAGACGGTACTCAATTTTACCAGCTTTTGCTTCTTCAACAGCTTTAGCAGCATCCGGTGTAACAGTACCAGCCTTTGGTGAAGGCATAAGACCTCTTGGGCCAAGAACCTTACCTAAACGACCTACGAGACCCATCATATCAGGTGTAGCAATACAAACGTCAAAATCCATCATACCGCCCTGAATCTGAGCGAGAAGATCTTCTGCACCTACAATATCAGCACCTGCAGCTTCAGCAGCACTTGCAGCATCGCCCTTTGCAAAAACAGCAACGCGAACTTTTTTACCTGTGCCGTTAGGAAGAACAACAGCGCCTCTAACTTGCTGGTCAGCATGACGTGAGTCAACACCGAGACGAATGTGCATCTCAACAGTTTCATCAAATTTAGCACTTGCAGTCTTTGCTGCAAGCTCGAGAGCTTCTGCTACATCGTAAAGCTTTGTGCTATCTACGAGTTTTGCGCTCTCTACATATTTTTTACCATGTTTCATAGTCTTTAATTTCCTCCCTATAGAGTGGTTAAATCGGATTTACCTCCCACCCGGGAGCATCAATCTACAACAGTAACGCCCATGCTGCGTGCAGTACCTGCAACCATTGAAATAGCTGCGTCAATATCTGCTGCATTTAAGTCAGGCATTTTCTGCTCTGCGATTTTTCTTACTTGCTCTCCGGTAATTGTTGCAACTTTTGTTTTGTTCGGTACACCTGAACCGCTTTCAATACCACATGCTTTCTTAATAAGAACAGCAGCAGGTGGTGTCTTTGTAATAAATGTGAAAGAACGGTCAGCATAAACTGTAATAACAACAGGAATAATAAGTCCCATATCGTTCTTTGTGCGTTCATTGAATTCCTTTGTAAACGCCATAATGTTTACGCCGTGTTGACCTAATGCAGGACCAACAGGTGGTGCCGGAGTTGCTTTACCAGCGGGAATTTGCAATTTAATAAGACCTACAACTTTTTGAGCCATGTTTTGCACCTCCAAAATTCGTGGTATGGCGGAACAAGAAGCTCGCCCTGTTCCTCCCACACGCGACAATACTGTCGCATATAACAGCGCACTCGGCGCTTGTTACCAAACTTTACTTGCAGTATTAATCTACTGCATTCTGAACCTGATTGAGTTCAAACTCAACAAGTGTTTCTCTACCGAACATAGAAATGGTTACGCGCACCATATTCTTTTCAGTATCAATCGCTTCAACTACACCTGAGAAGCCTTCAAATGGACCATCTGTAACTGTAACCATATCACCAAGGCCATAAGTAACCTCAACAATTTTTGTTTCAATTCCGAGTTTTTCTACCTCTGCATCGGTAAGCGGAACCGGTTTACTTTCCGGACCCACAAAACCTGTAACTCCGCGAGTGTATCTGATAGCATGCCAGGTTTCATTAGGAACCTGTGGTTGGTTATCGTCGTCATACTCTACCGCAAGCTTAACTACAACATAGCTCGGGAATACTTTTCTCTCTACTTCGACTGTTTTGTCATCTATAACTTCAACAACTTTTTCAAGAGGAATGCTTACACCGAGAATTTTATCTTGCATTTTACGGTTCTCGACAATATTTTCGATATAACT
>JAFVWD010000309.1 GCA_017501865.1 Clostridia bacterium
GACTCAGAATGAAATTACAAAAATTTTAAGCTCGGTTTTGTACAGATTCCCGGTTTGCCAGATAAGTGTGGAGATTCCATCATGGGTTATGTCTCTCGAGCACGACCATTGGCTGCGTTTATCTTTATGTGAAACTGTTAAGAATTCTTCAGAAAAAATTTGTTGTGTAGCAGATATAAACAATTTAGTCGACGGAATAACTAAAAATGAATATGTTAAAACTGTTGAAATAAATTCAATTAATCTCGGTAATGGTACTGCTGTTATTTGCACAACTTTAAATAGTGAATTGTTTTATAAAATTATTGAAGAACAAACAGGGCTTGAAATCGGTAATGAACAAGGGCTTGTTAATTGTCTTAACGAGCTTTCAAAAATTAAAAAGAAATATAACAGATTGGAAAGCGCATTGGAAGAGGTTGAGGCAACCGGATATGGTATTGTAATGCCTGATATTGACGAACTAACCTTAAAAGAACCTGAAATTGTTAAGCAGGGCGGCAGATACGGAGTGCGCCTTTCTGCATCTGCACCGTCAATCCATCTTTTGAAAGCGGACATTGAAACAGAAGTTGCACCTGTAGTCGGAACTGAAAGTCAATCTGAAGAATTAATTAAATATTTATTGAATGAATTTGAAGAAGATCCGCTTAAAATATGGGAATCTGATATTTTTGGAAAATCCTTAAATGAACTTGTAAATGAAGGCTTGAGAAACAAATTATGTCATATGCCTGCCGATGCACGCGGAAAAATTCAGGAAACACTCGAAAAGATTATCAATGAAGGCTGCAGCGGCTTGATTTGCATAATTTTATAAAAAACAAAACAAGTCTATGCTATTAAGTAATAAATATTTCTCAAAAATTGAATTTAATAACAACTTTTCATTGAAAATCGCCGGAATGCGTCTGCATCTTCGGTGTTTTTTCTTTTATTTCTTCAGTCGAAAAGTATCCCTGATTTTTGTAGTTTAAATGTACATAATATAATTGGTGATAAAATGTATAATTCAATTTGGAAAAATGATGTTGAGCTACCGGGATTTGAATCTTTAAAAAATAATTTAAGGACAGACGTTTTAATAATTGGTGGCGGAATTGCAGGGTTGTTAACAGCATATAAATTGTATGAATTAGGTGTACAGTGTGTACTTGTAGAAGCAGAAAAAATATGTAGTGGTGTTACACAAAATACAACTGCAAAAATTACATCGCAACATGGTTTGATTTACAATAAAATTTATAAGGAATACGGACTTGAAAAAACAAAATTATTTTATACATCGCAACAAAAAGCGCTTGAGGAATTGAAAAATAAATGTAAAGGTTTAGATTGTGATTTTGAAGAAAAAGATTCGTTTGTTTATTCATTGAATCGAAGCGATAAAATTAACGAAGAAGCTGAGATTCTGAATAAAATTAATGCTGATTTTGAATATGAAAAAGCTGTCGAGCTACCATTTAATATTGCAGGTGCAATCCGCTTTAAAGATCAAGCTCAATTCAATCCTCTGAAATTTCTCAAAAAAATTTGTAGTGAATTAAATATTTATGAAAATACAAAAGTAATCGGTTTTGACGGAGAAGCTTTTGTCACGGCTAAAGGCAGAATTCTTTCTAATAAAACTATAGTTACAACGCATTTTCCTATATTTAATAAATTTGGATTATTCCCGTTAAAAATGTATCAGAGCAGATCTTATGTGTTAGCATTAAAAGGTGCTCCGGATTTTCATGGTATGTATATTGATGAAAACGAAAGCGGTTTATCATTCAGGAATCATAAAGATGTTTTATTGCTTGGGGGTGGTTCTCACAGAACAGGAAAACAGGGTGGTGCATGGAAGGAGTTAAGTGTATTCAAAAACCATTATTTCCCCGATTCAACAGAGGTTGCAAGGTGGGCAGCGCAAGATTGTATGACACTCGATATAATTCCTTATATAGGTAGATATTCAAAGTTAGCTACAGATATTTATGTTGCTACAGGATTTAATAAATGGGGAATGACTTCTTCTGTTGTTGCAGCAAGCTTGCTTTGTGATTTAGTTATGGGTAACAGCAATGAATATACTCAGTTATATTCGCCGCAGAGAAAAATCCTGCATCCTCAGCTCTTCAGTAACATAACTGAAAATCTCATAAGCTTATTAACACCGACAAAACCAAGATGTCCGCATATGGGGTGTGCACTTAAGTGGAATTCAGCAGAAAAAACCTGGGATTGCCCTTGTCACGGATCTCGTTTCAGCGAAAGCGGGAAGTTATTGGAAAATCCTGCTACCGATGATTTAAAGTGAACTCAATTTTAAACAAATTATCAAAAAATTCTTTAAACCTATTGAAATTGCACAGTATTAGTGATATTATATTTCGCGCAAATAATAAAAAATATAAAGAAGGCGATTTTGTTGAATGTTAAAATTCGTAAAATAGCTGCCTGTTGTCTGATGGTTGTGTTAATGGTTCTTTTGGTCAATAATGCAACTTTGACAGCCTTTGCTGCTGAAGCAATGTCTGGTTCACTTGTTATTAACGGTTATAGTATAACTAATAGTGACGAAGCAACTGCTGCATTAGTATCTGGTACGGCAGAATTGGAATACTCCGGTAATTCCGTTACATTGACTCTTACAGATGCTACCATTACGGCTGATTCTAACAGTCAATTTAATAATGGCTCCGGTATCTGCTTTTATGGTGATGCAGGCGATGCAATATTTAATCTTGTTTTAAAAGGTGACAATAAAATTACTGCGTGGTCAGATGACTCTATTTCTAAAATAGCTATATCTGTCAGTGAAAGTGATTTTTTTATTAAAGGTGATGGTAGTTTAACTGCTTCTGCATCAGTAGAAGAGCCTTCAAGTCAGGTTAATTGTTGCGCTATTGTTTTGAATAACGGTACATTGACAATTGATGGTCCGACGCTCACTTTAAGGAATTTAGCCAAATTCCACACAACTTATAATTATACTATAAAATCCAATTCAGATATTAATATTAAAAATTCTGTTTTGAATGTTTACAATAATTATGGCGAAGGTTCGTCTGAAATACAAGAAAACTCAGATGTATCTGTTGGTATAGGTTCTGAGTCTAATGATTGCAAAATTTATATCGAAAATTCAACAGTAAATGCATATACCGGCAAAGCAGAAAGCACTTCGTGTGCCATTGGCGGAGGATATGGTGTCGATATTGAAATAGTTGATAGTACTGTTACAGCAATTAGCGACGGTACAGTATTCGGAGATAGTTATGCAATTGGTTCACAGATTTCAGGTGATGTTGGTGGTAACATTATTATTGATAACTCTGATGTTACTGCAAAAAGTGGTGTGTCATCCAATACAAGCTATGCTATTGCCGCACAAAGAAGCTTAGTGATTAAGAATGGTTCTCAGATTTCTGCAAACGGAGGAAAATCTGAGGGTGAGAGTTATGGTTTAGGTGCAGGTTATACCGAAACTGATCCCGCTACCGGTGCAGATGTTTACCGTGGCGACATAAACATCAGCGGTGGTTCGGTAGTTACCGCAATTGGTGGCGTAGGTGAAACCAGAAGCTATGGTATAGGAGCTTTTGGTAATGTTATAATTAATGACACATCTTCTGTTACTGCATATGGTACTGTAGTCAATAGCCCAGCACCGGGTAACTACAGCTTGGGTATAGGTGCTCAGTGTTCTGTTACCTTAAGCAATGATTCTACTTTAGATTTAAAAGGCGAAAACCTTGCAATTGGTGCATATAACGGTTGGGGATTCTCAACAAATCAGGCACAGAATTCGCTCTTAAAGGGTGATGGTGTTGTTTTGACTCCGTCTACTGATATGAGTGAATGTAAAGCAAAGCAGTTATCTTTTAAGCAATTGTATACTGTAGACTTTATTGGCGAAAATGTTACTTTTGACGGTGAAGAAAATGCTTTTAAAGGTACAGATTATGTTACTGAATTAGTGCCTGCAGAAAATTACAGAATTCTTCCTGAGAGCATTAAGGTGAAGACAGATGGTATTGAAGTTACAGGATTTACCTTTGATGAAACTACAGGTGAATTGTTTGTTCCTGCTTCAGAAATCCGTGATACACTCTCAATTGAAGTGAAAGCAGAGAAAATTACTTATCCTGTTGTATTTAACGCAGATAACTGTTCTTTAGCAGGTAATGATTTTGCAGAACAGGGTAGTGACTATACGGTAACTTTAACTCCGGATATGTATTATGAAATTTCAACTTCAGATATTACTGTAACAGTTAACGGAGCTCTTATCAATGAATTTACTTATAATGAACAAACAGGTGCTTTGATAATTCCTGCATCTTTAGTAACTGGTGAGATTTCTGTTTCGGCACAAGCAAAGCTTCAGACATTCTCTGTTGTTTTCAACAGTTCAACAGTTACATTCTCCGGTACAGATATAGCTGTTGCAGGTAGCAATTATACAGCTTCATTTGTTGCACCTGTTAACCACATTCTTCCCGAGAAAATTGTTGTTATGGTTGGAGATAAAGTTATTACAAATTATACTTATAATAATGGTGCTGACTCGGGTAACGGTGAATTAATAATTCCTGCTTCTGTTATTACTGACAATATAACGATAATTATCGAATCAAAAGTAAAATCTTATTTAGTTTCCTTCGTAGATTTTGACGGAAGTACTTTAAAAACAGAAACAGTAGAGCATGGAAAAGATGCTGTGGCACCTGAAGCTCCTGTTCGCGAAGGTTTTAAGTTTATAGGTTGGGATAAGGAAACAACAAATATAACTGTTGATACGGTTATTAAAGCTTTATATGAGGTTATAAAAGATGTTGATGTAAATCCCGGTATTGATTCAGGGGTAAAGCCTGAAGTAAAACCTGAAGACAAACCCGAAGTAAAGCCCGGAAGCAATTCTGAAGTGAAGCCACCCGAAACTGAGGGTTCATATGCTGAAAAGACGGGTGATGAAACAAATATTTTGATGTTGTTTGTTTTGATGTTCACGGGAAGTGTAACCTTCTTTGTTTTGAATTTTACTGATAGGAAAAAGAAAATTCGATTCTGAGCTTGGTAATGCTTTAAAATTAATAATACTGAAATAAGAAAGACTACAAACTTCCCGTAACGGTAGGTTTGTAGTCTTTTTTTGTTTAAATTTGTTTTACTGATCTTCACCGAAATCTTTAATAAATTCCGCAATGAGCTTTTCAGGCCAATCTGAAACAGGCTCAAGCTTACCTGTGAAGAATCGGAGTGTTTTTGGCTCGTGGACAAATCTTAAGCCGCCGACAAGGTGCCTGTGGTCATAAAGCCATTTAACTCTGTCTATAACATATTCTGTTTGCGAAAGAGTGAAAACACGTCTCGGGAAAGCAAGACGAACCATTTCAACGGAAGCAATATGCTCACTACCATCTGCATTACGTTCTTCAGAAAGTGTACCTCTTTCCATACCACGTATACCACCGC
>JAFVWD010000310.1 GCA_017501865.1 Clostridia bacterium
CCTGTATTTTGCTTGCCCGAAGGCGTACAATGGTACGTCGAGTGGCGAAGTTTGTTCATAGTATAAAACATAAATTTTTCATCAATTTTAGTTTGTTTGTATTTTAAATGGGTTCTATAGGCTTATTAAACCTACAGAACCATTGCTATATCTGGTTTTATATGGTCTGCGCTTTTTTTACATCCCCTTTTTGTATATACCATAATTAAAAAATAAGTAAAAGCAAGCTGTGAGCGGAGAATTTCAATGTTGTTGACAGATTTAAACCATGGTGCTAAAATAATTTTATAATATATAAAGGAGAGAGAAATATGAAAATTTGTTCAAATTGTGGCGCACAGGCTATGGATGATGCTGCTTTTTGCGGAGAGTGTAGCGCTCAGTTCCCACCTATGTATCAGGCACCTCAGAATCAGGGGTATCAGCAACCACAGGGAGGCTACCAACAGGCGCAGGGTGGTTATCAGCAGGCACAGGGTTATCAGTATCAGCAACAAATGTATAACCCTTATGACCATACCGCAGAATTTGATCCGAAGGATATTTCTGACAATAAGGTTATTTCAATGTTAGTATATCTTTTAGGTGCGGTAGGTATTGTTATTGCATTATTGGCAGCAAACAACTCACCTTATGTTGCCTTCCACTTAAGACAGGCATTAAAAATTGTAGTTGTTCAGGTTATAGTTACTATTTTTTCAGCACTTACTGCAATTCTGATTCTTCCGTTATTTGCAGCAAGCATTATATCGGTTATTTTGTTAGTAGTAAAAATTATCTGCTTCTTCCAGATTTGTCAGGGCAAAGCAGTAGAAGCACCAATTATACGTAATTTGAAATTCTTATCATAAGCTAATTATTTGTAAAAAACGCACAACTGCTTCATTGAAAGTCTGTTGTGCGTTTTTCGGTTTATGCCTTACGGTTTTTCTTTAATATCTGTGCACGGACTATAAAGTAACAAACAAAGAGGACTGCAAAGGTAATTGTCCATGAAATCGGGTAAGCGTAGTAAAGGTAGATAAGTGTCGGGTTTTTAGGGAAGAATACGAAAATCCAAAGAAGACGGAGTCCGCAACCACCTAAGAGAGAAACCAACATTGGTAAAACAGATTTGCCCATACCACGTAACTGACCAGCGCCTACATCCATAAGTGAACAGAAGAAGTAGAACGGTAAAATAAGGGTTAATCTTTCAGCACCGATTTTTATAACTGCAGGGTCGGTTGAGAAAATTCCTACAAGAAAATCCTTGAACACAACACCTAAAGCACCCATAGAGCCACCAATTATAATTGTCAGTAAAACACAGCGGAAATAAATTTTGTTGAAGTTTTCATATTTTTTCGCACCATTGTTCTGTGAAGAAAATGTCATGGTCGTCTGAGAAATTGCATTTGTACAGGTGTAAATAAGAGAATCTATATTGGAGCCTGCAGCAATACCGGCCATAGCGACTGACCCGAATGAATTTACTGTTGTCTGTATTATGACATTTGAAACTGAAAAAAGTGAATTCTGAATACCTGCCGGAATACCGACATAAAGAATTTTTTTAAGTTCTTCTTTATGAAAGCGTAATTTTTTAAAATCCAATTTACAGGCATTTTTCATATTTAACAGAACAATAACTATTATTACTGCCGAAATATATTGTGAAATAATAGTAGCAATAGCAACACCTGCAACACTCATATGAAAGATTATAACAAGAATTAAATTGAAAACAATGTTAACAATACCGGAAAGAGAAAGTATTAAAAGCGGTTTTTTTGTGTCACCGGTTGCTCTTACAATACTTGCACCAAAGTTAAATACCATACCTGCAGGCGCACCTAAAAAGAATATTTGCAAATAAAGCTTGGAAAGAGGCAGAACATCTGCAGGGGAATCCATCATAACAAGAAGCTTTTCTGAAAAAACAAAACCAAATATTGCAACAAAAATACCGCTTAAAATGCTTAGCAGCATAGCGGAATGAACACACCTTTTTACAGAGCTCTCATCCCGTGCTCCGATGTATTTTGCAGTCATAACACCCGAGCCCATTGATAACCCTAAAAATATATTTAAAATCAGGTGAACAAGAGAGCCTGTTGCACCTACTGCAGCGAGTGCAGTACCA
>JAFVWD010000311.1 GCA_017501865.1 Clostridia bacterium
CCTTAGAGGGCAGAGAATCATTACTGAAAAAAGCAATAGCTCCAATTCAGGAGAATTATGATTTTGTTTTCTTTGATTGTCCGCCATCATTGGGATTGATTACTATTAATGCACTTAATGCTTCTGATTCATTTATTGTTCCTATTCAATGCGAATATTACGCACTCGAGGGGCTTTCACAGCTTATGGCAACAGTCAGAACTGTTAAAAGACTTTACAATGAGTATCTTGAATTAGAAGGTGTTTTGCTTACAATGTATGACGGAAGACTCAACTTAACTCAACAGGTTGTTGATGAGGTTAAGAATTTCTTCCCTAAAAAGGTTTACGCGACAGTTATTCCGAGGAATGTACGTCTTTCAGAGGCGCCGTCCTTCGGCGAGCCTGTTCTTTACTACGACCGTGGCTCGAAGGGTGCAGAAAGTTATAATAATTTAGCAGAAGAATTTTTAAAGATGCAAAAATAAGGAGTATTGATATGGCAAAGAAAAAAGGTTTAGGTAAGGGCTTAGAAGCACTTCTTATTGATAACTCTACCGAAGAACTCGGTTCTTCGAGCGCAGTCAAATTAAAGCTTTCAGAGATAGAGCCTAATAAAAATCAACCAAGAAAAAATTTTGATGAAGAAGCTCTTGCAGAGCTCGCACACAGTATTGAACTGCACGGTATAATTCAACCGCTTCTTGTTCGCCCTATGCCTGATGGCAGTTACCAGCTGGTAGCAGGTGAAAGACGTTGGAGAGCTTCGCGTATGGCAGGGCTTACAGAGGTTCCGGTTGTAATTAAAGACTTAACAGATGCGCAGGTTGCAGAGCTTGCTTTGGTAGAAAACCTGCAACGCGAAGATTTGGACCCGATTGAAGAAGCATTGGGGTATAAAGAGCTTTCTGAAAGATATGACTACACTCAGGAAGAAATTTCAAATCTTGTAGGTGCATCACGTCCGGCTATTGCAAATGCATTGAGACTTCTTACACTTCCTGAGGAAATAATAAAAATGGTTTCAAAAAAGGAGCTTTCGGCAGGTCATGCACGAGCGCTTCTTACACTTGAAGATGATGAAGCTAAAATTGAGCTTGCGAAGCTTGTTGTTAAGGAAGATATTTCTGTAAGAGAAACAGAAAGACTTGCAAGAAAACAAATTAAAACAGAGCCTACGGGTAAAAAGACAAAAAAGAGAAATCCTTATTATGATGAGGTAGAGCTTGCTTTAAGCGATGTCTTACAAAGAAAAGTAAGAGTTACAAAATCAACAAAGAAGGGTTCAATTGAAATTAAATTCTTTGATGATGATGATTTGAAAAAGCTTATTAAAATTTTTGACAACGAATAATACTTGAGAGGGTAATTTAAATGATAGATATTAAATTTTTAAGAGAAAATCCTGATGTAGTAAAAGAAAATATTAAAAAGAAGTTTCAGGATAAGAAGCTTCCTCTTGTAGATGAAGTAATTGAGCTTGACAAGGAAAGCAGAGCAGTAAAGGGTGAGGCAGACTCTTTAAGAGCTTCAAGAAATAAGAACAGCAAAATGATTGGTGCTCTTATGGCTCAGGGTAAAAAAGAAGAAGCAGAAGAAATGAAGAAAAAGGTTTCTGATGATGCACAGAAATTAGCAGAGCTTGAAGCCAAAGAGGCGGAATATACACAAAAAGTCAATGATATTATGATGGTTATTCCGAATATTATTGATGAAAGTGTTCCTATAGGAAAAGATGAC
>JAFVWD010000312.1 GCA_017501865.1 Clostridia bacterium
CACACTCTTATAAACAATATAACTCTGAGCATTTGCTACCTTATTCCAGGTAACCTTTACACCGTTTTTATTATTGATTCTTTTTACTGTTGGTGTGCTGAGAGAAAGCTTGGTAACATCACCGAATTTAATTCCGTTATTCTTAGCATACTTCTCTGTAGCGCTACCTTTTTTACCGAAAATTTTAAATTCAGCATCTGACTTATCGTAAACAACGTAGCCGAAGCTTTTTTTAGAAAGTGTTTTTACACTTCCCGGAATTACAATACTATTTAATTTCTGCGTACCGTAAAAAGCCTGTTCACCGACGGAAGTTAAGCCCTCAGGAAGAATTACCGTTTTCAAAGATGAATTCATATAGAATGCATAATTTCCGATTGAAGTAACACCTTTATTAATTTTTACTGTTTCTAACAGACTACAGTCAGCAAATGCCATTTCACCAATTGTTTTTACATTACCCGGAATTGTAACTGTGGTTAAGCTGTAGCAATTTTTGAAAGCTGCTTTTGGAATTGCAGTTATACCTTTACCTATTTTTATGCTGCTTAACTTATTGTTATGGCTGAATGCATAATTACCAATTGATTTTACAGAATCAGGAATTGTAATAGATTTTACTGAGTGAATCTGTGAAAATGCGCTATAACCTATTGCAGTAACTGTAGCAGGTATTACTATTGATGTAATATTACCGCAATACTGAAATGCATTATCTCCGATTTTAGTTACAGGCTTACCCTTATAGCTTTTCGGAATAGAAACTGCACCTTTAGCATCATCTTTACAATCTGTCACACAGTAGCTTTTACCGTTACTGTTTAATTTAAATGTCAAATCGCTCTGAGATGCAGCATTAGCTTTAATTGTAACAGGTGTTGATATAAAGACGCCCATTACAAGAACAAATGCTAAAAATACACTTAAAAATTTTTTCATTAAAATTTCCTCCTTAATTTTAATACAACTTCATTATACATTAGTCTAATGCTTTAGTCAAGAGAAAAAGCGGATGCAAAAACTTTCGCGTTTTTACATCCACTTGCTTTATTATAATGACTCAGCTATATCATAAATGAGCTTTTCTGTTTTCTCCCAGCCTAAGCACGGGTCGGTAATTGATTTACCGTAAATATTTTCACCGATTTTTTGTGCACCGTCTTCAATATAGCTCTCTATCATCAAGCCCTTTACAAGCTTTTTGATATCGGTATTATGTGCCATACTGTAAATAACATCTTTTGTAATTCTTATTTGCTCAAGATACTTTTTACCTGAGTTTGCGTGATTTACATCTATTATTGCAGAAGGATTTGAAAGACCTGAAGCAGCATATAATTCGCTGAGCTTCTGTAAATCTTCGTAATGATAGTTTGAAATAGAGTGACCGTCTCTGTCTACAAAGCCTCTCATTATAGCATGAGCATATGGGTTACCGTCACTTGTAACTTCCCAACCACGATAAATAAATGTATGTTGATGCTGAGCTGCAGTGATTGCGTTCATCATAATTGACAAGTCGCCACTTGTCGGATTCTTCATACCAACAGGAACCTCGAGTCCACTTGCAGCTAATCTGTGCTGCTGATTTTCTACACTTCTTGCACCTATAGCAACATAAGAAAGAATATCGGAAAGATAACGGTAGTTATCGGGATAAAGCATCTCATCTGCACAAGAGAAGCCTGTCTCCTTTAAGGCAGTCATATGAATATCACGAATAGCAACAATACCTTCATACATATCAGGTGCTTTATCAGGATTTGGCTGATGAACCATACCTTTGTACCCGTCACCTGTTGTTCTTGGTTTATTTGTGTAAATACGAGGAACTATAAAAATTTTATCCTTTACTTTTTCCTGCACCTCGCGAAGACGATGGATATAATCTAAAACCGCATCTTTATAATCTGCAGAACAAGGACCAATTACAAGTAAAAACTTGTCTGATTCACCTGAGAATACAGCTTTTATTTCTTTGTCATTTTTAGCCTTTTGCTCTGTCATTTCCTTTGTTAAAGGAAAACGTTCCTTTACCTCCTGAGGAATTGGTAGTTTTCCTTTGAAATTCATACTCATTTTCAACACATCCTAAAACATTGATAAATTTATTCCAAGTTTCCCGATATCCTTGAAAAATAGCGGGTAGCTTTTATTAACACATTCAGCATTTTCTATTTTTCCGCCGAAAACACTACAAATAACGGCAAGCGACATCGCAATTCTGTGGTCGTTATTTCCGGAAAGTAATTCTTCCGGCTTAACTAATTCAGATTTTTTTATAATGATTTCATTTTCCGAAACCTTGATATCAGCAGAGAATTTTGATAATTCTTTTTTCATTATCTCGCCGCGGTCGCTCTCTTTTATTTTTAAACGTGATGTACCTTTCAGAACTGCACCGTTCATAAGAACTGCCATAGTCATTAATACAGGCCCTAAATCAGGACAGTCTGTAATATCCAGAACAGGCATATCTTCTGAAAGACGTTCAAAATACTCGCGGTAAATTTTATCACCTTGCGTACTTGTTTCTTTTAAACCGTTTACGGTAACACTTCCGCCGATTAAATTAAAAGCATCTAAAAATGCGGCATTTGACCAGTCGCCCTCACAAAAGAGCTTACAAGGTGTAAATTTCTGATTTCCTTTAATTACAAAATCATATTCATTCGGTCGTTCAACCTCTATGCTGAACTCATTTAATATCTCCAGGGTCAAATCTATATAAGGCGCGCTTTGCAAGGGAGTTGTAAGGTGTATAACACTATCCTGATTCAAAAGCGGCAAAGTAAAAAGAAGTCCCGTTAAAAACTGACTGCTTATGTCACCTCTGCATTCATAAATTCCACCCTTAAGGCTACCGCCGACAATAAGCTCCTCACCTGTTTTCTTTATATAACAATTCTTTTTCGGAAAAACCTCTTCGTAAACAGTCTGCGGTCGTTCCATTAATCGTTTACTACCCGAAAAAACAACTTTTTCAGAATAAAGTAATGACACGGGAATCAGAAATCTTAAAGTACTTCCGCTTTCATTGGCAAAAAGAGACAAGTCGGTCTCTTTGGTTTTTGGCGCCCCCCCTGAAACTCTGACAGTATTATCAAAAAATTCAAAATGTGCACCGAATCCCTCAAGACATTTAACCGTTGCAGTTATATCTTCAGAGTCTGCTATATTTTCTATTATGGTTTCACCATCACATAATGCCGCTCCGATTAAGGCACGGTGCATATAGCTTTTTGAGGCTCGTGCAGTTATTTCTCCTTTGGCTTTGCTTTTTTTTATTTCAACATTCATTTAACGCAACCTCTCAAGCAAAGCATCTATAGCCTCCAAATAACCATCGGTTCCGTGCCCCGTTATAGTTTTAAATGCATATTCTCTGACATAGCTTATCTGTCTGAAAGCTTCTCGTTGAGAAACCTCGGAAATATGTACCTCTACAGCGGGAATAGAAACTGCCTTTAAAGCATCTAAAATAGCTACACTTGTGTGTGTATATGCCGCAGGATTAATAACAATTCCGTCAAAGCTTCCGTATGCATTCTGAATTTCATCGACTATTGCACCTTCGTGATTTGACTGAAAGCATTTCACCTCAAGCCAATTCTTTTTAGCATAATCTTCGATTTTTTCAACGAGATCTTTATATGTCTCATTACCGTATATTCCCGGCTCGCGAATTCCGAGCATATTAATATTCGGTCCGTTAATTACAAGTATTTTCATTGGATCACCCTCAATATTCTGTCAACAGTTTCTTCTATGATGCCACTTACATCTATTACCACATCACAAGTGCTTTTATATAAGTCATAGCGTTCATTATACCGTTTTTCTAAATCTGACTTATTTGATGACAGAGGTCTGTCGTCTGTTGTTATAAGCTTTTCTAACGGTCTGTCTAAAAAGAACACCCTACCGTTTTCTTTCAGAAGCTCCATATTTTGCGGATTTAAAATTACTCCACCGCCCGTGGAAATTATTGAAGAAGTATTTTTAGATAATTCAAAAACAGCCTTTGCTTCACATTCCCTGAAATATGCTTCACCGCTATTTCTGAAAATTTCCGGTATCGGGCACTTCTCGTTTTCTTCAACTAATTTATCTGAATCATAAAACCTTTTATTAAGCTCTTTTGAAAGAATTTCACCAACAGTAGTTTTTCCGCACGACGGCATACCCGTTAAAACAATGTTTTCTTTCTCGCTGAACAAGCTGCTGAATACCCTTTCAACATCATTTTCTGACACAGTAACATTTATAAAATGCTCTACTGCAACTGCTGCTTGCTTTACAAGCATATAAAGCCCGCCAACCGCTTTAATGTTTCTCTTAAGTGCATCAAAAACAAGCTTTGAACGAAGCGGATTATACACTGCATCTACTACCCCGGAAAGATTTTTAAACCTTTCTACATCTACCGCGGAAGCATAAATAGCAGGATACATACCTACAGGAGTTGTGTTTATTATAACATCGACACAATCGCTTTTTTCATAAAGCATTTCATATGTTATAAAATCATCCTTCGCAGTTCTCGAAACCTTATATATTTTCTTAGCTCCCAAAGCTTCAGAAACTGCACAGGCGGTTTTCATTGTACCGCCGCTGCCTAAAACTGCAACAGTCTTGCCTTTTATTACTATACCTGCTTTTTCTATAAGACTTTTCATTCCGAAAAAATCTGTATTATAACCGAAAAGCTTTCCGTTTTTATTGACTATAGTATTAACTGCACCAATTTTTCTTGCTTCATCTGAAATAGAATCAAGATATGGTATTACCGTTTCTTTATAAGGGATAGTAACATTAATAGCCTTAAAGTCATGCTCCTTCATAAAGCTGTCAACATTCTCTTTTTCTATTTCCTTTAACTCGTATTTATAATCTGCAAGCTGATTATGTATTTCTTTGGAAAAGCTATGAGCAAGCCTTTCACCTATGCAACCGTATTCCATTATTTTTCACCAAGCCAATCAGTACCGAATTTCTGTGCAAGCAAATCGCATAACACTAATGCGGCTACACTGTCAACTACTACTCTTGCCCTGTGTACAATACACGGGTCATGCCTTCCGTTTATTTCAATTTTTGTGTTTTCACCGGTTAAAAAATTAATACTTTCCTGTTCTTTAGATATAGATGGTGTCGGCTTTACGGCGCATTTAAAGATAACAGGCATACCATTGGTTATACCTCCATTAATCCCGCCGTTATTATTGGTTTTAGTTTTTATTTTGCCATCTTCCACGCAAAATGCATCATTCATTTCGCTACCTGACATATCGGCACACTGAAAACCGCAACCGAACTCTACACCCTTTATTGCCGGTATAGAAAAGAGCGCGTGCGAAAGCACACTTTCTACAGAATCGAACCATGGCTCCCCTACACCTGCCGGTAGGCCTGAAACAACAGTTTCAAGAACTCCGCCAACACTATCTTTATTTAATGCGGCTTCTTCGATTTTTTTAATCATTTTTTCGCCCTGTGCATCATCAATTACAGCAAAAAGCTTTTCGTTTAAAGTGTCAATTTCCTTTTCGTAATCAGAAAACGATTTATCCTCTACACCCGCACACTTCTTTATGTGAGTTGCTATTTTAATACCTTTTTTATTCAGAACGTTAATTGCTACAGCACCTGCGGCAACCACACCTGCCGTTATTCTTCCG
>JAFVWD010000313.1 GCA_017501865.1 Clostridia bacterium
ATGAAAACGGCAAAGAGGTTACAAATGTAGTTTATAAGGATGTTGTGGTGAAGGTTCCCGTAACAAATCCTGACGGTACTCCTGTAACAGATGCAAAGGGAAATGCTGTGACAGAAGAAATTGTTATAACACCTAAACCTACACAGGGCGGAGCTGTCAGCAGTACAGAAAATACAGAAAGTCCTTTAGGCACAGCAGCAGTTCCTTTAACAGACGGTAAAGGCAATACAGGTGTTGACGAGCAGGGTAATTTAATTACAACAATTGTAAATATAACAGAACCTCCTACACTCAATATAGAACCCGCAAAAACAGAGTGGAAAAATACTCAGGGCGGTTCTGCAGCCGATAAATACGAAGATGTAATTCTTACATCTGACGGAGCATATATAACAGCAAACGTAACAAACTCAAAAGACGGTGATTTTACACAGTATAAAGAGCTTGGCTTGAAGTCTCCGTATACTGTATTGACTAAGTATGATAAAAACGGCGAAGTTCTCTGGCAAAAGCCGTACGGTTCACCAAAAGGCTCTCTCGAGCTTGTAACTCTTTCTCCTTGTAGTGACGGTTCATTTTATGCTGTAGGTTACGGCAGAGCTGTTGGTGATTTAACAGTAAAAGGCTACCAGGACGGTGCTGTTTATAAAATAAGTCCTGAAGGTGAGGTAGAGTGGGTACAAAGCTTCGGTTCCTCTACTGTTGATATTTTCAGCGATGTTATTACTGCTTCTAACGGTGACGCTGTAATTGTTTGTTCTATAGGTACCGCAGACGGCGATGCAAGTGATTCAGGTGCAGCAGCGGGTAACTCAATGGCTATAATTATGAGGTATTCTTCCAAGGGTTCTCTTTTATGGAAGACATATGCCGGTGGTAACATGGATACATTTGTAGGAGTAGCAGAAACAAGTGACGGTTCTTTATTTGCTCTCGGTAATTTCTATTCCGGCAGAATGTTTGATGCACTCGGAAAGGTAGATTCAGGTATTGTCAAATATTCAAAAGACGGAAAGATGATAGACAAAAAACCGATAGCAGGTACAGGAATTGATGACTTCAGAGGAATAACAGCAACTAAAGATGGCGGAGTTGTTGTTTGCGGTTCTTCCGATTCTTCAGATATGGCAGAAACATCTCCGAACAGCTTTTTCAAGGATGATTTAGCTTCTCGCGGTGGATATGATTCATATATAATAAAGTATTCAAATGACCTTGTTATAAAATTTGCAACACCTTTAAGGGGACAGAATAATGATACTGCAACAAGTGTAATTGAGCTTCCTGACGGAACTTATGTAATTGCAGGCTCAACAAACTCTTCTACACGTGACTTCAAAGGTGTTACAACACGCGGTAAAAAGGATATTTTCGTTGCAGCATTTACTAATGGCGGAACTCTTTCCTGGGTTCGTTCATTCGGCGGAACAGAAAACGACGGTGCTCTTGCACTTTGCAACGGAGCAGACGGCGGTTATGTTGTAGTCGGCGAAAGCTATTCTAAAAATGTGGATTTAGACAAAATAGCACCATATGCAGGTAATGGAAAATCTATAGCAGTTATGGTAAAATTCCCCGAATAATATCGGAGTTGTTGGTTAAATGTTAAAGTTAAAAACAGATTTTTTAAATGGTGCTGTTGCAGTACCGACAGATTTAATAGACAAATATTTAAAACTTGCCCCTTCGGCAAGTTTTAAAGTTTTACTCTTTATTTTAAGAAACCCGAACGGCGCTTCAGATGAAAAGCAAATAAGCATTTGTACAGGACTTACTGAAAGCGATGTAAAGGATTGCATAGATTATTGGAAAGAAAATGATGTTATCTTTGATGACGGTGAAAAAAATGAAGAGGAAGCAAAGCAGGCGGCAGGAAACGCAAAAGCAACAACTGTTTTTTCTTATGAAGAACAAAAGGAAGAAAAACCAAAGGTTGTTGTTAAAAACCTTCCTGTTAAAAAGCCTACACAGAGAGAGCTTGCTTTAAGAATTGCGGAGGATGAAAATTTAACTCTGCTTTACAGGGAAGCACAAAAAATCGTAGGCACCTTCGGCTACGATACTCAATCATTGCTTTTAATGATTTATGACTATTTCGGTTTTTCGGTAGATTTAATAATTACTCTTTTATCATACCAGAAAAGTGAGGGTAATTTATCATCGCTCGCAATAAAAAAACGTGCAGAGGATTGGGCGAAGAACGGAATAGATACTCTTGAAGCGGCGGTTTCTGAAATTTCTGCTTTGGAGCAAGTTCAGAAAACCTACATAGAAATAAAAGCATTTACAGAATTTGAAAATGAAAAACCAACCCCAAAGGTTGCAAAGCTTTTAAGAAGCTGGACTGTAAATTGGGGATTTTCAACCGAGATGATTTTGTTTGCGTTAAAGGAAAGCGGTAAAAGCTTTTCTGAAGCAAACAAGCTCTTAAAAAAGTGGTATTCATTAAATATATTTGATGTTGAAAGTGTTAATCTTAAAAAGAAGAGAACCATAACGTCAAGGGTTGAAAAATCTTACGATGTAAATAACATTGGTAAAAGCAGTGTTCTTGAAAGATTAAAAACGAAAGAGAAGGAGGGGGCTAATGTATGAAATTCAGCGAGGACGTTTATATAAAGGCAGAAGCAGAGCTCAAAAAAAGACGCGATAATGCAGAAAATCTGGCAGAAATGCGCCGTAAACAAATTGCTAACAAGCACCCTGAGCTTTTAGAAATAGAAAATGTTATAAGAGATGCTGCTCTTGAAGTAATTAAGGGTCTCGGCAGCGGAAAAAGTGTAAATGTGGAAAGTCTTGCCGAGAAAAATCTTGAGGCACAGGCGAAAAAGAAAAAATTGCTTACAGAAAACGGATATCCTGAAGATTACCTGGAACCGCAGTATTCCTGTAAAAAATGCAGTGATTCAGGTATATTTAACGGAAAGCTTTGTTCATGTCACCTTGAATTGCTCAAAAAAATATCTATGAGCGAGTACTCGTGCAGTTCTGTTCTTGCCGTGAGCACATTTGACACATTTGATTTAAAATACTACAGCGAAAATAAAGATATTAATTTAGGCTACTCTCCGCGTGAATACATGGAGGCATCATATGATTTTCTTAAATCATATGCTGAGAGCTTTACAAAAAATTCCGGCAGCTTCTTTTTCACAGGTGCAACAGGACTTGGTAAAACACACCTTTCCCTTGCGGTAATGAATACTGTTTCTCAGAAGGGTTACAATGTTTTTTACGGATCTGCAGATAATATTATAAAGGAAATGGAAAAGGAACGCTTCGGCAGAAGCAACGGAGATATTGAAGAAGAAATAAATAATGCAGATTTACTTATTATTGATGATTTAGGAACAGAATTTAAAACTGCATTTTCCGAAACGGCAGTTTATCAGCTTATAAATAACGCAATACTTAATTCAAAGCCGATGATTATAAGCTCAAATCTTTCAATAAATGAACTCGAAGAAAGGTATGGTCAGAGAGTTGTTTCAAGACTTAATTCCTTTGAAGTTATTAATTTCATAGGAACTGATATAAGACAAATCAAAAAATAATTAAAAGGTGGTATTTTTATGTTAAAGGGTATTCCAAACATTATTTCTCCGGAGCTTTTAAAAATTCTTGCAGAAATGGGTCATGGTGATACAATAGTTATAGGTGACGGTAATTTCCCGGCTGCATCTAATGCAAAAAGACTTGTTCGTTGCGACGGACACAACGTTCCTGAAATTTTAGATGCTATTTTAAAGCTCATTCCGTTAGATACTTATGTTGAAACTCCTGCTATGCTTATGGCTACAGGCGAGGGCGACCCAACTCCTGTAATCTGGGCAGAATATCAGGACATTATAAACAAAAATAACGGTGAAACAAAAATGGGCGAAATTGAACGTTTCGCATTTTATGAAAAAGCAAGAGAAGCTTATGCAGTAATTGCTACAAGTGAATCTGCACTTTATGCTAATATTATTCTCCAGAAGGGAGTTATAAAATAATTCTTAATACGTTCAATTTAAAAAACTGAATTAAAGGTGGTGCGTTTATGGTAGAGTTTGACACAAGAATTCAATTCTTGAAGGGTGTTGGCGAAACAAGAGCTAAGCAGTTAAACAAACTCGGTATTTATTCCATAGGCGCACTTTTGCGTTATTATCCTAAAAGATATGAAGATTGGAACACCGTTACAGAAATTCGTGATGTGAAATTAAATGAAACTACGTGTATAAAGGCAACAGTAGCAGAACGTGTTTCTGAGGTCAGAGTAAAAAGCGGTAAGCTTCTCACAAAAACGACTATTTCAGATATGAGTGGATTTATGCCAATAGTTTTCTTTAATAACAGGTACGTAAAAAACACTCTTAAAGAAAACGAAGAATATCTTTTTTTCGGAAAAGTAACACTTGATGCGTATAAAAATAAAACTATGCTTTCACCCCGATTTGAGATTGCGGGTGAAAAGCAACGATTAAGACCGATTTACAGAGCAAGCGGAAATTTAACTTCGAAAAACATTGAAAAATTAGTGGAAACTGCTTTAAAAGAAATAAAAGGTAATGTTGAAGAAGTTTTACCGCAAAGCCTTATTTCTAAATATAAGCTTATGTCCTTAGAGGATGCTATAAGAAATATACACTTTCCTCAAAGCGAAGAGCTGTTAAGACAAGCTAAAAGGCGTTTGATTTTTGAAGAGCTTCTTATTCTTCAGCTCGGACTATTGTCTAAAAAAAGCTTTACAGACAAACGTGAAACAATTCCGTTTAAAATTGATAAGAGTGAAGAATTTTACAACAAATTGCCTTTTGTTCCGACAAATGCACAGAAAAAAGCAGTAAGTGAAGCAATAGCAGACTTGATGAGTGAAAAGCCTATGAATCGTTTGGTACAGGGAGATGTAGGCTCGGGTAAAACAGCCGTTGCGGCAGCAATTATTTATACTGCTGTAAAAAACGGATTTCAGGCGGCATTTATGGCACCGACAGAGGTACTTGCTTCTCAGCATTTTAAAACTCTGAAGAGTTTTTTTGGTGAAGAAATAAAAACGGAGCTCCTTACAGGTTCGCTTTCTGCTAAAAACAAGCGCGAAATAAAGCAGAGAATAGAGCTTGGCGAATGTCAGGTTGTTGTGGGAACACACGCAATGATTCAAAGCGACGTTATATTTAACAGTCTGGGACTTGTTATAACAGATGAACAGCACCGTTTTGGTGTGGCACAGAGAACTGCACTTTCTCAAAAGGGCGAAAACACAAATGTGCTTGTTATGTCAGCAACACCAATTCCGAGAACACTTGCTATGGTAATTTATGGCGACCTCGATGTTTCTGTGCTCGATGAGCTTCCGAAGGGCAGACTTCCTATAAAAACCTACAGGGTGAATTCTGCATACCATGAAAGACTTTATGATTTTCTGCGCAAGACAATAGATAAAGGTCAGCAGGCTTATATTGTATGTCCGCTTGTTGAAGAAAGCGAAAGTGATTTAATTCCTGCAACGGAATATTACGATTACCTGAAAACAAATCAGTTTTCAGATTATACCTTGGGACTTTTGCACGGTCAGATGAAGCCGAAAGAAAAGGATGAGGTTATGGCACGGTTTTATTCAGGTGAAATTAACCTTCTTATTTCTACAGTTGTTATTGAAGTCGGTGTCGATGTGCCTAATGCGACAGTTATGGTAATAGAAAATGCCGAAAGATTCGGACTTTCTCAGCTTCATCAGCTGAGGGGAAGAATAGGCCGTGGTAAAGAGCAGAGCACCTGCGTTCTGCTTTCAGATGCGCAAAATGAAGAGGCAATGAACCGCTTTCAGGTTCTTTGTGATACAAACGACGGCTTCGTTATTGCCCAGAAGGATTTGGAGCTGCGCGGACCCGGCGACTTTTTCGGTAGCAGACAGCACGGACTTCCCGATATGCATATTGCGAATCTTATGACAGATACAAGAATTCTTTATGAAGCACAAAAAACAGCTAAAGAAATCTGTGATGATGATACAACTCTTTCAAAGGATGAAAATAAAACTCTTAAAAAAGAGGTTGAGCGTCTTTTTGCAAATGTTTCTCTGACATAGTTATAATAAAACCTCACGGTGCATTTATTAATTTGCTCCGTGAGGCTCTTTATTTAGTAGTTCGATAAAATTATTTTTTTAATTATTTTTTCGTTCGGGAAATCTAAAATAAACCAACCATATTTTTTCATAGGCATAAGCTTATATTCAGAAAAACGTCTGTATATAAGCTTTGAGTACTTTTTAGGACTTGAGAAGCCGTTGCTCGCAGAGAAAAAATTAAAAACAAGACTTGCATCCTGTGGAGGCTTGTCAAGGGTCGGCAAAATTGCAAGCTCCCACTTTTTCTCAGGTTTAAGATTGAAAAAGTCCTGAACAAAGAAAAAATCCCGACTTACAGCTTTTCTTGAAGGTATGGGAACCTTTTGAAGAGCGCCCTCTTTTCTTGAATTCTGGTATGGCCATCCTGAAAGGTTTATTCCCGAATTCTCATCGGTATAAAACGAATTCTCAATATCTGCGCCGATTCTGTTGAGAAGAACTATTTTACCGCGCACCTGGGAAAGGTGAGGTATCTCATTCATTGTAAAAAAGAGATTGGAATTTTTTATATAGTTCTCATATAAAAAATCAAAGGTTTTTTCATTATTTTTGCCTGCTTCTCTTTTTACAGACATAAAAATGGTCTCAGTAGGATTTTCATTAAGAAACAATCTGCAGTTTTCAAGCACATCCGTAAAAAGAAGGTCTTCTTTTTTTCTTCTCGATTTTTTACAGTGAAAAATACTGTGGCACAATATAAGTCTTTCACCGTCAAATTTTAATCTTATATCAAGAAAACGAATACCCATTGAAAGTTGGTCAAAAATATTTTTATTCTGACATTTACTGAAATGCTTAAACCTTATGAACTGTGTTGCAGAGTTATGAGTACCGACTAAATTAATTTCAGAAATGAGAAAATCATCGGGAATGTTTTTCATCCAGCTGTTCATAATAAATCCCTTTCAATGTATTTTCAATAAAACTATATTAAATTATAACAGAAAGCGGTAAGATTTACAATTAGTGCTTTTTATAAAAAATAACTCAAATTTTGTCGTAAAATGGCCTGAGACTTATTGACACTTAAAATTTTTTGAGTTATAATCAAATAGTATATGTACATTAATTATATTGGAGGAATAGACGTGGCTCAAAAAGAACGTGATATGATAGAAATTGACCTTTTGAAACTTGTGCTTGTATTGTGGCGCAAAGTTTGGGCAATCATTCTTGCGGCAATTGTAGTGGGGGCAATTTCTTTTGGTGTGACATATAATTTCATCACACCTAAGTACCAGGCAAGTGTAAAGGTTTATGTTAACAACTCAACAAATCAGGTAGATACAAATTCAATTACTTCTGCTGATATTATTGCTTCTAAGGACCTTGTTGACACTTATATTGTTACTCTTAAGACAAGAACAACATTAAATCAGGTAATTCAGGCAGCAGGGCTTGATTACACATATGAAGAATTAATGGAAATGATTACAGCAGCTTCCGTTAACTCAACAGAGGTTTTTGAAATTACCGTTACAAGTGAATCCGCAAAAGAGGCAGCTCTTATTGCAAACACTATTGCAGATATCTTCCCGACAAGAATTGCTGAAATAGTAGAAAACAGTTCAGTTAGAATTGTTGACTATGCAATTATTAACGAAACACCTGTTTCTCCTAACTATATTAAGAATATTGCAGTCGGCGCTATGGTAGGTGCTGTTTTTGCAATGGTTCTCATTTTCTTACAATTTATTCTTGATAATAAGATTCACTCAGAGGATTATCTTATTGAAAATTATAAATATCCGATTCTTGCGGTTATTCCGGATTTAAATACTGCTTCAAAGCAAAAGTATTATAAAAGAAAGAAAAATTACTACAGTAATAATGCTGTTGCAGAAAAAATTGATTCAACAAGCGGAAAGGCGGAATAAGAGATGGCTAAAAAGAAAAAATCTTATTATACAAAAAACGATAAAGCTACCGCCAGCGGAATCAGTTTTGCCGCAAAGGAAGCTTACAACCTTTTAAGAACAAACCTTTTCTTCTCTTTCTCAGATGATGTTAAGTGCCACGTTATAGGTGTTACAAGTACAATTTCATCTGAAGGTAAGAGTTTAACATCTGCAAACACAGCTATGGCAATGGCTGAAGCAGGAAAAAGAGTTTTACTCATAGACAGCGATATGCGCTTGCCTACAATCCATAAAAAATTAGGATTTAAGGCAGCACCGGGTCTTTCAAATCTTCTTGTTGGTATGAATGATGTTGAAAAGGCTATTTACAGACTTGAAGACAAGGGCTTTGATGTAATGCCTGCAGGTAATACACCACCAAACCCGACAGAGCTTTTAGGCTCTGCCCGTATGGAAAAGCTTTTAAACGGTCTTTCTGCTCACTACGATTACATTATAATCGACCTTCCGCCTGTAACAATCGTTTCTGATGCACTTGTTGCTTCAAAATATCTGAGCGGTGTTGTTTTTGTTGTTCGTGGTGGTCGTGCTACAACAAGCGAGCTTGCAGAAGCTATGCGTCAGCTCGAATTCTCAAACGTAAAGGTTCTCGGTTTTGTTTACAACAGTGCTGAAGGTGCAAAAAATAATAACTACAGCAGAAAATATTCAAAATCTTACGGACGTTATTACGGTGCTTAAAATTTTGATTTTAATAAGGTGACGGGAGAGTATCTCGTCACCTTTCCAATTTTTAATTCAAGGGTGATTGACAATGACAGATTTTCATTCTCACATATTACCGGGAATAGATGACGGTTGCAAAAATGTCGAAGAATCACTTCAGGTTCTTAAAGAAATGGCTGCTCAGGGTATTGAACGAGTTGCCGCAACACCACATTTTTACGCGTCACACAGCGGAGAAACACCTGATGAATTTTTAATTCGCAGAAATAATGCGGAAAGAATTCTCAGAGAAAAAATAGAAGGCGAAGAGGGGATTCCTGAAATCTTCTGCGGAGCAGAGGTTAAATATTTTCGCGGAATGAGTGGTGTGGAGGACCTCACAAAATTAACTCTTCAGGGAACAGATCTTCTTCTTGTTGAGATGCCTTTTTCAAAATGGACTGATAAAGAAATAAAAGAGGTTTTGTCTTTAAATGAAAATCTTGGTGTAACTCCTATGCTCGCACATATAGAAAGATTTTTTTCTTACCAGAAAAATTTAGACTGGATTTATGAATTTAAAGATGCGGGGATTCTTATGCAGATGAATGCTGAATATATTTTAGGTACATTCAGCTCCCGTAAAGCAATTAAGCTTATTAAAAACAGAGCAATTGATTTCTTAGGGTCAGATACTCACAACCCAACCGACAGAAAACCTAATTTAGGTCCGGCAATTAAAAAAATTGCAAAAAAGGCAGGCGAGGAGTATATTGACAGATTTTTAAGATACGAAGAAACTTACGCACCTCGCGGTTAATAAGGTTTTAAAAGGGGCTTGTAAATATGAAGTATGCTCTCATAGGATGTGGCAGAGTTTCAGGTAATCACATAAAAGCTGCTTTAGAGAATAATTTGGAAATTGTTGCACTTTGTGATGTTGTACCTGAAAAGGCGGAAAAAATAAAAAAAGACTTTTCTTTAAACGAAAAGACTCTTGTTTATACAGATTATAAAGCAATGCTTAATGATGTCAATGTTGATTTTGTTGCTATTGCAACTGAAAGCGGTACTCATGCAGAAATTGCAATTTACTGTGCTGAAAATAAAGTGAATTTCATAGTAGAAAAGCCTCTTGCAATGTCAATTGCTGAAGCCGATGATATTATAAATGCAGTAGAAAAAAACAATGTTAAAGCCTGCGTTTCACATCAGAACAGATTTAACATTGCAGTTCAGCATTTACATAATGCAATTTTAAACCAAAGATTCGGAAAAATTTCCCACGGCTCAATTAATATTCGCTGGCACCGCGGAGAAGATTATTATACACGGGATAATTGGCGAGGTAAATGGGCAAGTGACGGTGGTACTTTAATGAATCAATGTATTCACGGAATAGATTTGCTTTCGTGGATGCTTGGGGAAGAAGTAAGTGAAGTTTGCGGTATGACAAACAATGCTTTTCATAGCTATATTGAGGCAGAGGATATAGGAGTTGCGGTTGTGCGTTTTAAAAACGGTGCAGTTGCTACTATTGAGGGGACTACCAACTGCTTTGAAGATTTTGAACAGACACTTTGCGTATTCGGTGAAAACGGAACTGTAAGGCTCGGGGGAATGAATGCAAACAAGGTAGATACCTGG
>JAFVWD010000031.1 GCA_017501865.1 Clostridia bacterium
CCTGAGTGGGATAAATACAGTACCTTTTGAGTACAGGTCAAAAAAAGTATTGTTTTTAGCACCCGAGATAACATGGAACAGCAAGCCGTGCGATGTTGCATTATTGTATGGTTTTCCGGAAAACGTGAGTCCTGTAAGTGAAATAACAGGTGAACGTAAATTTGAATATAATATGGTTTATGACGGAAAGCCTGTTAAGATTTTTGCTGATAACGGCGGAGCTGTAAATTCTGAATTTCATAGCTATACTTTCGTTGTAGATTGTAAAACAGCGGAGGAAGCGCAGAAATTTTTTGAGGATTCTCACACGAAAATGCAGGAATTCTATAAAAAAGAAGAAAACTTTGAGTTTGAGGGTCGCACGGAGAATTCAGAATATTATTACAGTGACGGAACTCCTTGCAGCTACACGGGAACCTATGAAGACGGAAAGGAAGCTATATTCATAATGGATGAAGATACGGGGAGGCTTATTCCTTTAGAGGAAGCAAAGGGTATTATAATAGAAAAAGAAGTTATTTATGAATATGTAACCTGGAGCGGAGCAGTTGGTTTTAGTCATAAAATAAGACTTGAGGATAATGAATCAAGTGTTTATATTTATGTTGATTTTCAGTATTGATGATTTTATTGTCAGATAAAATTTATGAAGAACATAAAAAGTCATAATTAAAAGAGGCTGTAAAACGTGAACTGCCCCAATTTGTACTGTCCTTACAAATTGGGGTAGTTCATACTGTAGAAACCCCTTGAACTATATAGTTTTATGTGGTCTGCGCTTTTTTACAGTCCTTTGACTAATCCTGTATATTTAAAATCTTCATAATGTTATCATGGAATATTTTTTTCAAATCTTCGTCACTGAGTCCTAATGAAGTAATGTAGTTTAATTCATCTTCCTGTCTCCACATGGGAAAATCTGTTGCAAAAATAACCTTGTCAGTACCATAACGTTTAATTATTTTTAACGCAGTTTTTTTATCTAAAGCGAAAAACGAAGAACAGGTATCAACATATAAGTTCGGTAAACCGGCAAGCTTTTCGCTTGCTTCTTCCCAAAGAGAATATCCGCCGAAGTGCGCACCTATAACAATTAAGTCGGTGTATATCTCCATAACGGGTAAAAGTCTGTTGGGGTTAGAGTTATCATAACGCGAATCACCCGTGTGCATTAAAACAGGTAAATGGTATTTTTCGCAAAGCTCATATATTTTCAGACAACGGTAATCGTCAATTTTAAAATTCTGAATATCCGGATGCAATTTGACACCTGAAAGTCCCAAAGAGATGAGCTCCTTTACATCTTCCTCAGGAGCAGATGAATCAGGGTGAAGTGTACCGAAGCCGATGAACTTGTCCGGATGCTTTTTTACTTCGTCTGCAATAAAGTGATTTATGCTTGATACTTGTTTTTCTGTTGTTGCAACGGATTGAACCACCATCCTTTTTATTCCGGCTTCTTCGCTTTGTTTCAAAAGCTCTTCAGTTGTACCGTGAAAAGGTGAGTGGTGTATTCCGTAAAATTTATCGGTACTGTCAGTTGCTTTTTGTGCTATTTTTTCAGGATATATGTGACAGTGAGAGTCTATAATATTAAATCGTTGCATTGATTTACCTTCTTTTGCTTTGAAAATATAAGCGAGTGAAGCTCAGAATATGAGTCACTCGCATTTTTGTTTTTTAGTTATGCTGTTTCTACAGAGTTAGCTTTCTGAAGACCGTATTTTTCTATAGCATTCTCACGCATTTTATACTTGAGTATTTTACCTGCGGCATTCATTGGGAAAGCATCTACGAAGTCGATGTATTTAGGAACCTTGTGACGTGCCATATGGTCCATAATATACTGCTTCATTTCATCAATTGTCATAGTAACATCTTCCTTGAGAATAATACAAGCCATAATTTCTTCGCCGTATTGTTCATCAGGAACACCTATAACCTGAACGTCCTTTACGTTTTCGTGAGTGTAAATAAACTCTTCTATCTCTTTAGGATAAATATTTTCGCCACCGCGTATAATCATATCCTTAAGTCTTCCGGTTATACGGTAGTTACCTTCAGGTGTTCTGCAGGCAAGGTCGCCTGTGTGAAGCCAACCATCCTTGTCAATTGCGGCAGATGTTGCTTTAGGCATCTTGTAGTAGCCCTTCATAATGTTATAACCACGGGCAACAAACTCACCTGTAACCTCGTCAGGGCAATCCTCGCCGGTTTCAGGGTCTACAATTTTACATTCAATTTCAGGAAGTGCTCTTCCGACAGTTGCAACACGAACATCAAGCGGATCATCTGTAGAGCTCATTGTGCAGCCCGGAGAAGCTTCTGTCTGACCGTAAACAATGGTGATTTCCTTCATATTCATTTTGTTAACAACATCCTGCATAACAGAAATGGGGCAAGGACTTCCTGCCATAATACCTGTACGCATATATGAAAAATCGGTTTTCGGGAAGTCAGGGTGCTCTAAGAGAGCAATAAACATTGTAGGAACACCGTGGAATGCAGTTATTCTTTCTGCGTTTATGCAGGAAAGTGCAGGCTTCGGTGAGAAGTAAGGAAGCGGTAAAATTGTTCCGCCGTGTGTCATTGTTGCGGTCATTGCGAGTACCATTCCGAAACAATGGAACATAGGAACCTGAATCATCATTCTGTCAGCAGTTGAAAGATCCATTCTGTCGCCGATGTTTTTACCGTTGTTTACTATATTGTAGTGAGTAAGCATAACACCCTTCGGGAATCCTGTTGTTCCTGAGGTGTACTGCATATTACAAACATCGTTAACATCAACAGTTGAAGCGAGTCTGTAAACCTCTTCAACAGGAACAGTTGAAGAACGAAGCATAGCTTCCTCCCATGAGAGACATCCCTTTTTCTTGAAGCCCACAGTAATAACATTTCTTAAGAAAGGTAATCTTTTTGAGTGGAGAGGCTCGCCCGGAACAGTATTCTGAAGCTCAGGGCAAAGCTCGCCTATGATTTCATCGTAGTTTGAATCACGGTATCCGTCAATCATAATAAGTGTGTGAGTGTCAGATTGTTTGAGTAAGTACTCAGCTTCGTGAATTTTATATGCAGTATTCATAGTAACAAGAACTGCGCCGATTTTTGTTGCTGCCCAAAAAGCTATATACCACTGAGGTACATTTGTTGCCCAGACTGCAACATGAGAGCCCGGCTTAATACCGAGAGAGATAAATGCACGACAGCATTCGTCAACATCATCGCGGAATTGTGAATAAGTTCTTGTGTAGTCAAGTGTTGTATATTTGAATGCATATTGGTCAGGGAATTCCTCAACCATTTTATCAAGTACCTGAGAGAATGTTGCCTCAATAAGGGTTTCTTTTTTCCAGACATATTTACCTGTATGTGTGTTGTTTGAGTAAAGAGTCTTTTTTGCTCTTGAGGTGTTTCCGAATTGTGCCATAAAGCTTACGAAGTGAGAGAATATTATCTCCATATCATCAAGCTCAGGCATCCACTTCGGATCCCATTCAATTGAAGCAAAGCCGTTATAGTTAACTGAAGTAAGAGCTAAAACAGCTTCCTCTACAGGGTATTCACCTTCACCTATAAGGCAGTATTTTGTTTCGCCGTTTTCTTTTACAGCATCTTTAATATGAACGTGCTTAACGTAAGCACCTAAATTTTTAATTGTTGCTTCAGGCTCTTCACCGGCGATGAAGTAAGGAGAATAAAAATCCCAGAGAGCAGCAAGTGAGTCACAGGAGAATGTGTTAAGCACTTCTAACAATTTGCTTGTATCTGAAAAAATACCGGATGTTTCAATGATGATGGTAACATTTTTACTTTCAGCTTTTGGAATTATTTCTGAAAGAACAGAAATTACTTCTGCTTTTTGCTCTTCAAAAGAAGCACCTGTGTCAGTTGCTTTTATTCTGATATAAGGAATATGAAGTGTTGCAGCTATTTCAAGGCATTTTTCAAGCTCTTTCAAAAAATCTGCTCTGTCATTTTTTGAGGCAGGGTTTGAAAGTGTGTCAATACAAGGGATTCTTAAATTCTTCTCATAAAGATTACGAACGGTTGCCTGAGCGGCACTCATATAAAATGCACCGTTTTTTTCGGTGAATGAAGGGTTGTTTACGTTGTGGAGTTCAATTCCGTTAAAGCCTTGCTCGAAAGCTATTTTGCAGAAATCTTCCCAGAGATAACCATGCCAACCTTTTGTCGAAAAAGAAAGTTTCACTTTTTATTCCTCCTTTTAGTTTTCTTCGAAAATGATTTTGTTTATTGCATTTATGAATGCGCGGATACTTGCGCCGATAATATCAGTTGAAACACCGTTTCCTGAGTAGAGCTTGCCGTTTGAACGAAGCTTTACTACAGCTGAGCCGGTTGCTTCTCTGCCTTCTGTTACAGAGTGAATCTGGAAATCATCAAGCTCATAATGGTGGCCTACGATTTGCTCAATTGTTGTGAATGCAGCATCAATAGGACCGTCACCAATACCTATAGCCTGTTTATTTTCACCGTCTTTTTCAAGAACGATTTGTGCAGAAGAGGTTATAATGTTACCTGTATTAATAACATAGTTTACTAATTTGTATGCAGGTGTAACCTGGAGTGCTGTAGCGGCAACAATAGCATCGAGCTCTTTGTTTGAAACAGGCTTTTTGCTTGCTACAGATTTGAATCTTTCGTAAACCTTTGCATTGTCTTCGTCTGAGAGGTCATAGCCTAATTCTTTAACAGCTTTTAAAACTGTTTCCTGAGAATCGTTTTCGGTAAGGTTGAATTCTTTTGCAGGAACAGAGCTTGTTGTTTCTGTTACGGATAAAATCTGCTTTCCGTCAGCTATTTTCTGAACCTGGTTGATTATTCTTGTGAATTCGTTGTATTTAAGTGAACAGAATATATTAAGCTTATCACCGTTATTTCTTATGATGTTTGAAACTGTAATGATAGATGCTATATTTGCACAGTTTGAAGCGCACTTGATTTCTGTAGCACCGTGAGTAATTGCAAGCATTGATGAAGCTGCTGCGCAACCATTGGTGTCTTCACACATAACGCCGATGTTAACAGAATTTAATGCCGGTGCTGATTTGATTGTATCTTCAATAAATGCAATAAATGCATCGGGTAACATAGATGCTTCATTGTCGCAGATAGTAACAGTTTTAGCACCTGCGCTGACTGCAGCTTCAATCGCAGAAATCA